>NZ_SSOI01000029.1:0-123706 GCF_029873175.1 Pseudomonas sp. BN505 | reverse complement strand
GGTTACCCCGCCGACCCGGAGTTCCAGCTGCGGGGCGGCTTCGCAAACCTGATGCTCGACGCGGCAAGCCCGCTGTTCGGGCTGGTCATTCGCCTGCGCACCCTGGATGACCTACCCAACCTCGCCTACGTGCACAAGACCGTGCAAAACCAGGTCAGCAACATCCGCGAAGAAATCCAGCAGCACGGGTACCCCATCGTGCACCAGGAAGTCTATTCCTATGCCCTGTGCCTGTACCTGGACGAGGCCGTGATGAGCCGACCGTGGGGCAACAATTCGTGCTGGAGCCACCAGCCGCTGCTCAGCATCTTCCACGACGAAACCCAGGGCGGCGAAAAGATCTTCGTGCTGCTCGAGCGGGTCATGCAGGCGCCCAGGGAATTCCAGGATGTACTGGAGTTCCTGTACTACTGCTTCTGCCTGGGCCTCAGGGGCAAGCACGCCCTGGACCCCAAGTGCGAAGACATCATCAAAGCCTTGATCTCGCGCATGCACACGGTCATCCGCGAACTGCGTGGCCCTACGCCGCAAGAGGTGTGCGCCCCCTACAGCAACGTCGTTCATTGCCCCCACCGCCCGCGACGCTGGGAGTGGCCCTGGTGGAGCCCGCTGGTGATCTCCGCCGTCGCCATGGTCTGCGCTTACAGCTACTACAGCTACCGCCTCGACCTGCTCACTGCCGAAGTCCTGGAATCGCTCAACGCGATTCTGCAGCAGTAGCAGGGGCCGCCATATGCCTAGCCAATCCGATTTGCGCTTTACCTTCCAGCCGCTGGCTGGCCGGAGTGAGTTCGAAGTGGTGTCGTTCGAACTGGACGAAGCCATCAGCATGCCGTTCCAGCTGAAGCTGGAACTGGTCAGTTTCGAAGACGATGTCGACTTTGGCCAGTTGCTCGACAAGCCGGTGCTGTTCACGATCTGGCGCGGCGAGCGCCCGCTGCGTTACGTGCACGGCCTGGTCAGCACCTTCAGCCAGGGTGAAACAGGCTTGCATCGCACCCGTTACCGCGCCCTGGTCGAACCCGTGCTGGCCCGCGCCGGGCTGCGCTCGAACTGGCGCATCTTCCAGCAGAAAACCGTGCCACAGATTCTCGAGATCATGCTCAAGCGCCAGGGCATCACCGGCTACGAGCTGAGAAGCATCGACAAGCACGAGGTGCGCGAGTTCTGCGTGCAGGCCGGTGAAACCGACCTCGACTTCATCGCCCGCCTGGCCGCCGAAGAGGGTTTTGTCTACCGCTTCGAGCACACGCCAAAACTGCACAAGCTGCTGATCACCGACCGGCTGCTGGGGCTGGGGCAGATCAGCCAGGGCGCCATCAAGGGCGATGACGAGGACGAAGTTTTCTTTGACGACGACACCGACCCCAACCAGGTGCTGTACCACGCCAACAGTGGCGGCAACCAGGCCAGGCCGTGCCTGCGCCGCCTGCGTTACAGCGAGCAGGTACGTACCGCGCGCCAGGTGCAGCGCGACTACACCTTCACCCACCCGGCCTACCGCCAGGAGCAACGTGCCGACGGCAGCGACCTGAAGCACCAGTCCACCACGTACGAGCGCTTCGACTACCCCGGCCGCTACAAGCGCGGGGCGGTCGGCGCCCCCTTCACCGCCACCCGCATCACAGCCTGGCGCCATGACGCCCGCATGGCCGAGGTGGAAGGCGACGATGTACGCCTGCAGCCGGGGCTGAGCTTCACCCTGATCGAGCACCCGCGCGAAGACCTGAACAGGCACTGGCGGGTAACCCGCGTGCACCACGAAGGCACCCAGTTCACCAGCCTGCAGGAAGAGGCTGCGGGTGCCCGGCAAGGCACCCGCTACACGCAGGCAGCCGTGCTGGTGCCCGGCAGAACCGAATGGCGCCCGGCGCCGTTGCCCAAACCGCGCATCGACGGCCCGCAGATGGCGACGGTGGTGGGGCCCAAGGGCGAGGAGATCTACTGCGACCAATGGGGCCGGGTGAAGGTCAGCTTCCCCTGGGACCGGGAAAGCCAGGACAACGAGTTCAGCTCCTGCTGGGTACGCGTGTCGCAAGGCTGGGCCGGCGGCAGCTGGGGTTCGATGGCCATTCCGCGCATAGGCCAGGACGTGATCATCCAGTACGTCGACGCCGACCCGGACCAGCCGATGATCACCGGGCGCACCTACTGTGGCAATCAGCTGCCGCCGTATGACCTGCCAAAGCACAAGACGCGGATGACCATCAAGAGCCAGACCCATAAGGGCGATGGCTTTAACGAACTGCGTTTCGAGGATGAACTGGGCAAGGAGGAAGTGTTCCTCCATGCCCAGCGGGACCAGAACAACATCGTCAATCACGACGAAACCACGCGGGTGGGCAACGACCGCACGGAGCGCGTGGAACGGGACGAGACAATCTCTATTGGGCAGGACCGTCGCGAAGAAGTAGCCCGTGACGAGTCCGTCGGCATTGGCCAGAACCGGGTACATGAAATCGCCAACGACGACAGCCTGAGCATCGGTCGCACCCACAGGATCACCACAGGCAAGGATCGAATCGAACAGGTAGGCAACCACCGCCAGGACATCACCAAGGCCAACCACACGGTAGAAATCGGCGGCCATCTGGAACAGGTCGTGGCCGGTCACAACAACCTGAAAACGGGTGAAGCTATCCGGCACACCACCAAGGTCTATGACATTCAGGTCAGCGAAAGCCTGACGATCAGGAGCCCGGCGGGCCTGCTGCGAATCGATGGCGCCGGTATCACGCTGGACGGCCTTGCGCTGTCCTTCAAAGGGCCGGTCAACCAGCATGCTACGGGTAGCAATCGCATCACTTCAACTTCTGGTGTACCTGAGCCCGGCGAACCTATTTGCCTCAGCTGCCTGCTGAAAGCGATCGCCGACGGCCACAACATGATTCGCATGGAAGCAGCAAGCTGATGCCCAGCCCATTTGTCAGAGCGATGGTCGAGGTGCTGCGAGCATCCGACCGTTACCGCCTGAGCGCCATCGTGGAAATGGCCAATCTGACTCCCGAGGTGCAGGAAAGACTGACCGGGTACTACGCCGACCGATGCTGGCCACTGCTGCAGCAAGCACAGTTCAGCAATCTGCGCACAGCAGGCCCCTGGTGTTTGGTTCGCGCCCGGGCTCGGATGTCTCGGCCCAGTATGATTTTCAATGGCAACTTGAACAGGGTGCAGCGGGCGCAGTATGCGGCTGGATAGTCAGCGCCCTCCCTCCCGACCGGCTCGCGCGGCATTTAAGCCACGCCAACATCGTCACGGGTGCTGACGGCCATTCGTACCTCCTGCGTTTTCACACCGCTGCAGCCTTGCAAGTGCTGGATACGCACCGTGAACTGCCCGGTGTAAGCGAATGGCTGGCGCCCATCCATCACTGGTGGTCGCCCGTCGCGCACCCGAACAAGCGGTTGTGGCTGCAGATCTCCGGCGGTGATCAGCCTCAATCCTCGCACTTCCCGCCAATCACGTTGAACGAAGCGTGTTGGGCCGAATTGGCGGGTGAGCCGCTGAGCTATCAGCTTGCCGAGTTGCTCAAGGGCGAGCCGTCCTGCACTGCCCTGGCTGCCGCTTGCCACGGCACGCGGGTTGGCTTGATCCAGCACTACCTGGATCAGGCACGCGAGCAAGGCCTGGACCGTGAGGACGATCTGATCAGCTATGTGCTCAGGAACTGCGCCCATTGTTCAGCCCTTCCCCGCTGACCCCGCGCATGCTCGACAACTACCGCCTGCTTGAAGACGAGTACCGCAGCAGCCTGCCTGCGATCGATATCGCCCGCTTCATCCAGCCCTCCGACGCCCCACCGCAGCCCCACGTGCTCAAGCATGACCAACTGAGTTGGGTAGCCGACTTCAAGGCCCAGGGCGACACAGATCTGCAGGCGCTACTGGACCTGCAGCCGTTCAACAATGACCAGATCGTCTCGCCGCACGCCTCACGGCAAGCGCTGGCGCCGCTAATGAACCAGACCAAGCCCCGTGGCGCCGCCATCGTCATCGAAGACGCCATCGGCATTACCCAGGAGCTCAACGCCTGGCGCAATGCCGCTGTCGATGATGTGAAGACCAGGTGGCTGGAGCGCACCGTGGAACCCGGCGTGGACAATGAGCGCAAGCTGCTGGTCGCGCAGTCGTTCCTGGAGATCGAAAAGCTCTACCCGCAGATGATGGCCGAGCAGATCGTCAAGCGCGAAGTCATGACCGAGAAAGTACGTAACCAGCCTCACCTGCATGCGGAGATCTACGCCTTTTCCGAACGGGCCAGGCAGCAAGCCGATGCCCATGACGAACGCATGAAGCCGCACATGGCGCAGTTCGAGCGCGATGTCCGCGCCAAAGTCCAGGCCCGTCAGGAGGCTGGCGAGTTCAGCAAGAAGTTCGACCAGAAATACGGCCACCTGGTCGACCGTCCAGCCATGCACGATCAGCTCGAAGCCTTTGAGCAGGCCATGCAACACGCCCAGCAAGCGGCAGAAGACCGCGCCAAGGACCATGCCCGCTGGGTAGTCAGCGAACGGTTGCTGCAAGCGCTGGACCGCTACGACAACGCCGACCTCATCAACGGCCTGGCCTTTGCCGAGCAGACCGGCCAGTGCGTGATCGGCATGGAGTTGAGTGAATGGGGCACCAAGGTGCTGGACCACTGGTGGCGTAGCGACGTGGCCGACCGGGGCAACCTGGCAATACGCGGCATCAGCTACAACCAGGATGATCTCCGAGAGGAGCTTGCGGCGCTGCTGGAAGCCGCCCAGGCCGAACCACCGGCAGAGTCGTCGTTCGTACTGCGCGAAACGCTCGCCCGGCAGGCACACATCGCCGCGAATGCGTTCGGGCGTATCAACTTGCTGTACGAGGAATTGCAGAAGAGCAACAACACCGCCAGCATCGGCCTGCATGCGTGGTATGTGGCGCTAGGGCGACAGGTACTCCGAACCGGCGCCCCCAACAGTGCAGACCGAGCGCTGCATCACGGTCTGCGCTTAACGTTGTTTGCATCGGTGCACGAGACGGCGGTCGACATTCGTCTGAGCGACGCTGCGCGCAGCGGGCAACCCATTGACCCACAACGCAGCGGTGGCCAGATTGCGCGCTATCTGGATCATGCCTGGGCTGAAGGCTTGATGCAGGCTGACGGTCAGAAGAGCGACTTCTATAAAGTGCGTGCCGCCGGTCTGGTCTGCCTGCTGGAAGGCATGCTGATGGCCTTCAAGGCTCGCGAGCTGCCTGACAGTGATGCACGTATCGAGACTGAACTCTGGGCGGCCGCGATGACCACGGCAGCGGCGGGCTTCGAGATTGGGGCCAGCTATGTGGACCAGGTGGTAACCCGATACGGCGCCAGAAGTGCGACTGGCAGAGGTGCTGCGGCGACCTTGGGGAGGTTGAAGCTTTGGGGGGCTGGATTAGCCGGTACTGGAGGATTGGTATTGGCGTGGTGGGATTTCGCCGATGCCGATAAACACATCCGTGAAGCCCAAAACAAAGAATTAAGCTCCCGAAACATAAGGCTGGCCTCCGCGTACAGGGCTCGAGGCGCGGCGACGATAGCTCTTGCTCTCGCTGAAAGCGGAACAGCAATTGCTATGGCAAAACCTTTTTTTGACCACCTATCCCATAGCGCCAAAACTAAATTTGCAAGAATGCTGGCATCCTCTATGGGTGAGCTGGCAAAAAAACTGGGAACCCAAGTTGCGCGCGTTCTGCTCGCACGCTTGGTAGTCGGAGCTTTTTGGATAGGTCTCGTCCTGACGATCGTAATTTACCTCCTTGAAGAGGATGCATTGGAGAAGTGGTGTAGGCGCTGCTGTTTCCGAATAGGAAAAACAGCAAAGCCTTATAAAGAACACGAAGAATTGAAGGAGCTTAATTCGGCTTTCAGCGAGGTCTTGTAGTGTATCTAGTCGAATGGGGTTTCTGGCAGATGGCAATCGAGTCTGAGGCTGCGCGTAAGGCGTACGTAGCGGAAATGACGCCAGTAGAGAAACGCGCAATGCGGGACTTTTATGAAGGTGACTTGGAAGAGGGAGTCCATTTTCGGAAGGTGAGCGAAAACCCTCGCGCACGCAGCCCTGTTTACTCCTTCAACGAAAATTTCCTTGAGATGCGTTGCGGCGGATCGGAGGAAAAACGTGGCTTGATCACAATCATGACGCTGGGAGGACTAGGGCCAATCCTATATAGCGGCGTCACAATAACCCTGGGATCCGTTTATCTTTACCTTTTCACCAGTAGAGATCCTGCTGTCATCGACATCATCATAATGATGCTGATGTCTGTCATGGACGGTGCTATTGTTTATTTTTATCTAAAATACGGCCTTCGCTTAACGCGGTTGGAAATGCTTACTAGCCGTCACCTACTCATTCGCTTCAATCGAGCAACCCAACAAGTTCACCTACATCGACCGAAATACTGCGGCGGCATCGTCACTTTCCCCTGGAAAACAACCGGAAGCACAGCCATTGACCCAGAAGATGACTCACTCAGCTTGGGCATGCGACTAGGGCTAGTCTGGCACCCCAGCCGCACCGGCCTTCCCCACATGGAAATGGCCCTACTCGGCAAGCAAGGCCAAGGCGGCAGCGAACTGCGTGACGAGTGGGAATTCATCCGCCGCTACATGGAAGAAGGCCCCCACGCCGTCCCCCGCCCCCGCCTGAGCACACAGCTACCATCACCCATCCAGGCATTCAGCGCCCAGTTCGAGGGGCTTGGGCGTTTCTTCCGCAAAAGCAGCTGGTTGTTCAAAGTCATCCTGCTGATGGTCTGGCCCGCTTTCGTCATCGTTGGCACCGGCCACTGGCTCAGCCTGCTGCTGTGCTGGCGACCGCGCTGGCCGAAAGTAATCCGCGAGGCCGGCTTGCCCGGCAAGCCCGTCCCACCCGTGACCACCCTCAGCGACTACCCACCCGCAATCCAGGAGCGCCTGCTCGCCAATGCCTACCGCTGGCAGCTCAAACCCGGCAAACGGCCTGAGAAAAAGCCACGTAAACCACGCAAGTCCAAAGCGCGAGAAAATCCGGCCAACCTCACAGAGTGATTGCGTCAGAAATTCAACGTATACCCCACAATCACGCGGTTCTCATCCGCTGCGTCGGCAAAATTCGAGCGCATGCTCGCATTGCGCCAACGCAGCGACACATTCCTGAGCGCCCCCGACTGCACCACGTAGGTGACATCGGTGGTCCGCTCCCACTCCCGCCCTTCTCCGTCGCCAGCCGCCAGCGCCCTGCCCTTGGCGCTGGCGATGCGCTGCGGGTCCACATTGTCGCCCTTCACATAGCGCACATTGAACGTGAGCCCTGGGATGCCCAGCGCAGCGAAGTTGTAGTCGTATCGCAGCATCCACGCCCGTTCATTGGCCAGGGCAAAGGTGCTGACCTGCTGTTCGCTGAACAGGTAGGTATCGGTGCCACCCACGTAGGCATATGCCGTATCGCCGCGCACTTTCTGGTAGCCACCACTGAACGTGTGGCCCTGAACGCTGTACCCGGCGTTGGTACTGAGGGTCTGGTTGTCGACTTCGCCCAGCAAAGCCCGGCCCTGCTCGCGTGCGTTGAACCAGCGCCACTCGGTAAACACATCCCCGGGCCCTAGGCGCGTCTTGAACTTGAACCCGGCAAAATCACGCCGGAACAGGTCTTCGAGCGTGCTGGTGTGAAGGCTGAGGGTGAGGTTGTTCAGCGGCTGGTAATCGACACCGCCGTAGTACAGCCGGTCACTGGTTACCGTCGCCGGGTAGGCCCCTTGCTGCGCCATGGCGGTCAGGTCCTCATAGTCGGTGGAGTCGCGCAACTTGGTGGCATCCACCTGCAGCAGGGTGAACGTGAACCGGTCCAGGTCCTTGCTCACCAGTTGCGCACCGTTGAACCACTGGGGGAACAAGCGGCTGTTGTTGGACGCCAGCAATGGCAGTTGCGGGCTCAGGCCGCCGACTTTCAACTCGCTCTGCGCCAGCTTCGCCTTGAAGGTGACCACCGCCTTGGCATAGTCGTCCGCGGCGCGTTTGTCGCTGCCACGTGGCAACAGGCCGGTGCCGCTACGGTCGGGTGAGGAATCCAGCTTGAGCCCCAGCATGCCGGCTGCATCCAGGCCAAAGCCGACCAGACCGTCGGTGTAGCCAGACTGCAGGCGCAGCATGAAGCCCTGGGCCCATTCACCGCGCCGCGATTGCGTGGCGCTGTCACCGTGAAAGTCGCGGTCGAAATAGAAATTGCGCAGTTCCATGCTGCCACTGGCGCCATCGATGAAGCCGGCCTGCGCGTTTTGACAGGCGCAGCAAAGCGCCCCGAGCATCAGCGATGCTCGCCGGGAAAGATTGATCATGGGTGTGCCTGGTTCTTGTTGTTGTTTGAAGACTCAGCGCCAATCAGCTTCGGGGGTTGCGCACGTAGCGCATCACCACCAGGCAGGCGATCAGGATCAGCGGGGCGATGGACAGCATGCCCATGGAGTCGCTGCCGGTGAGGTCATTGATCTTGCCCACCATCACCGGTGCGACGATGCCGCTTAGCTGCCCGACCGAGTTGATCGCCGCAGTACCGGTGGCAATTGCCAGGCCCGAGAAGGTCGACTGTGGAATGGTCCAGAAGATCGGGAGGCGATGAACGTACCTGCAGTGGCCAGCACCAGCGCGGCCATCATCGCCAGCGACGAGTCGGAATACAGGCACGCCAGCAGGTAGCCCACAGCTGCCGCCAGCAGGCAGTACACCAGGTAGCGCTTGCGCTCGCCGGTACGGTCCGAGCGACGGGTCAGCAGCACCATGCCGATGCAGGCCACCGCGTACGGCAATGCCGACAGCACACCCACCCAGAGCATGTCCTGCACACCTGATGACTTGATCAGGTGCGGCATCCAGAAGTTAAGGCCATAGGACGCGGTTTTGATCACGTAGTAGATGAACGCCATGATCGCCACTTCACGGGTCAGCAACACCCGCCAGATCGAGCCGAGAACCGGCTTTGCGGCGCGTTTGTCCTGGGCCAGGTTTTCCGCCAGCAGGTCCTTCTCCTCACGGCTCAGCCATTTTGCCGCTTCGATGTCCCGGTCCAGCTTCCACAGCACCAGCAGGCCCAGCACCACGCAGGGCAGGCCGGACATCAGGAATAGCCAGTGCCAACCGGCGAGGCCCAGCACACCATCCATGGTCCCCAACAAGACACCTGCTGCCGGGCCACCCACCGCACCGGCCAGCGGCACGGCCAGAAACCACAGGCCATTCATCTCCGCCAGGTGCTTGCGCGGGAACCAGCACGCCAGGTAGAAAAGAATCGCCGGGCCGAAGCCAGCCTCCATCACCCCGATCAGAAAGCGCAGGAAATACAGGGTGTACTGGGTATAGGCAAACACCAGCGCCGCCGTCGCCAGGCCCCACGACACCATGATCCGGCAGATCCAGGCCGGTGCCCCGTAGCGCTTCAGGCCCAGGCTGCTGGGCACTTCGAACAGCACATACCCCACGAAGAACATGCTCGCGGCCAGGCCGTAGGCGGCGTCGGTGAGGCCCAGTTCCTGCTGCATCTGGGCTTTTGCGAAACTGATGTTGATGCGGTCGAAGTACGAAAACAGGAAGCAGATGATGGCCAGCGGCATGATGCGCCAGGCCACGCGGCGGTACAGCAGCAGTTCATTGATGTGGCTGTCGTTGCGCTCACGCGCCAGTTCGCCGGTCATGGCAACCATGGTGGATCTCCATTCTTGTAATTATTGGAGAGCAGCGACGCCTTCTTGGGCGTCGCCAGCGGGTTTTCAGCGGATACGGATCAGTTTTTCCTTGAAGCTCTTGCCTTTTGCGACGTACTCGACGGCGTTGCGCTGCATGCTGGCGATGGCTTCGGCCGTCAGTTCGCGCACCAGCTTGGCGGGCGCACCCAGGATCAGCGAGTTATCGGGGAACACCTTGCCTTCGGTGACGATGGCGCCAGCCCCGACCAGGCAGTTGTTGCCGATGACCGCGCCGTTGAGCACCACCGCCTGGATGCCGATCAGCGCGCCATCACCGATGGTGCAGCCGTGCAGCATGGCCTGGTGGCCGATGGTGACGCCCTGCCCCACCGTCAACGCAAAGCCGGGGTCGGCATGCAGCACTGCGCCTTCCTGCACATTGCTGTGCTGGCCGATGCGGATGGGTTCGTTGTCGCCCCTTAGCACGGCCTGCGGCCATACGCTGACGCCTTGTTCGAGGGTCACGTCGCCGATCACTGTGGCATCCTCTGCCACGTACGCCTCCGGGTGCAGGTTGGGGGCCAGGGTGTCGTATTGGTAAATCGCCATCTCAAACCCTCCTCAAGCTGCGTCGTCGGTTTTCAGCACGCCGGCCGCGCACAGCTCGGCAATGTGCGCATCGCTGTAACCCAGTTCACGCATCACCTGGCGGGTGTGCTCGCCAATCCGTGCTATCGCACGGCGCGGCTGCAGGCGCTGCCCGTCCAGTGACAGCGGCAGCAACGGCATGGGTGTGTGGCTGCCGTCTTCCAGTTGCAGGTCGGCCATACCGCCGCTCTGCTGCAGGTGGGGGTCGTCGAACAACTCTTCCGGGCGACGGATCGGCGCAAACGGGATGCCGTTGGCCTCCAGCTGCAGCGCCAGTTGACCCGCTTCCAGTGGCGCGAACACCTCGGCCAGGTGCGCCAGCAGCCGTGGCCGTTGCAACACACGGTCGTTGTTGCTGGCCAGTGTCGGGTCATCGAGCAAGGCAGTCTGCCCCAGTACCTGGCACAGCGCGTGCCACTGCCCTTCGCCGGTGGCGGCGACGAACATCTGCTCGCCACCGGCGAAGGTGAACACGTCATAGATCGCCCAGGCACTGATGCGGTTTGGCATCGGCGCTGCAGCCTCGCCGGTGACTACGTACTGCTGCATGTGCTGGGCGGCCAGCAACACGCAGTTCTCGTACAGGGCACTTTGTACCTCGCGGCCGCTGCCGGTGGTGTGGCGGTCGTTGAGCGCCGCCAGTACGCCAATGGCGCCGAACATGCCGCCCATGATGTCGTTCACCGAGCTGCCCGCACGCAACGGGCGGCCCACCGGCCCGGTCATGTACGCCAGGCCGGCCATCATCTGCACCACCTCGTCCAGCGCCAGTCGGTTGTCATAGGGCCCGCTGAGAAAGCCTTTGTGCGAGGCATAGATCAGCCGCGGGTTGCGCTGGCGCAGCGCGGCGTAGCCCAGGCCCAGCTTGTGCATCCGACCAGGTTTGAAGTTTTCGATAAACACGTCGGCAGTGTCGATCAATTGCAGCACGGCCTCGCGGCCCTCGGCCGTTTCGACATCCACCGCGATGCATTGCTTGTTACGGTTGAAGGTGCGGAAGAAGCCCGCCCCCGCACCCAGCAGCCGGCGCGTGCCGTCGCCGCGCACGGGTTCGATCTTGATCACTTCCGCGCCAAGGTCGCCGAGGATCATGCCGCAGGTCGGGCCCATCACCATGTGGGAAATTTCGACGACACGGATGCCGTCCAAGGGAAGTCTGGACATCGTGGTATTCCTCGTTCAGGCAGGTCAGGCGTGGCCGGCAGCGTAGGCGAAGTTCAGCGGTAAACCGGCGCGGGCGATGCAGCCGTAAAGGGGCTCGCCCGGCAGCGCCTCGCTCAGCACCTGGCGCGACTCGATCAGTGCAGGCAGGTTGATACCGGTGGCGTAGCCCATGCTCTGCAGCATGAACACCAAGTCTTCGGTGACGGTATTGCCCGACGCGCCCGGTGCGAACGGGCAGCCCCCCAGGCCAGCCAGGGAGGCGTCCAGCTCGCGGATACCCTGCTGTACAGCGACCAGGCTGTTGGCCAGGGCCAGGCCACGGGTGTCATGGAAGTGCGCGGCCTTGAGGCGCTCACCGGCAATCGCCCGTACCGCCTGGAGCACCGTTGCCACCTGGCCCGGGTTGGCGTAGCCAGTGGTGTCACCCAGCGAGACAAGGTCGCAACCGGCTTCGATCACGTGGCGGGTCAGTGCACACAGGTCGGCCAGCGGTACTTCGCCCTGACGGGTGCAGCCAAATGCGACCGACATGCCGGCAATGACCTGTACATCCTGCAGGCCCATTTCAGTACGCACTTGGCACATGCGCCCCAGTTCCTCGACCATTTCCCTGGGCGTGCGGCGCACGTTGGCCAGGCTGTGCGCCATGCTGACCGATACCGGGGCGACGATGCGATGGGCGCCAGACTCAAGTGCGTCCCTGGCGCCGCGCAGGTTCGGGGCCAACACGGTTACCTGCAGGCCCGGGTATGTGAGGGCGTGGGCCACCACTTCGCGGGCATCGGCCATTTGCGGCAGCAAGCGTGCTGGTACGAACGAAGCGACCTCCATGTGGCGCACGCCAGCGGCGTAGGCGGCGTCGATCCAGCGGCGTTTGGCGGCGGTTGGCATGATCGTCTGCAGGCTCTGCAGGCCATCGCGCATGCCGACTTCGTTGATTGTTATTGTTATCATCACGGTCTCTCTATCTGAAGCGTTGCGCCAGACTAAGAGCTGGATGACGGGCAGAAAAGACGTGTTTCACGGGCTGATCCATCGTCAGCCACGATGGATCAGCCCGCGACCTGCCAGGCCGGTGCACGCAGCAACAGGTGGTCAAGCAGGCGCCGTGCCGACAGCGACAACGTGTGCCGGTCGCGCATGCAGATAACGAATTCGCCAAGCGCCCAGTCGTCCGTCAGCGGGATGACCCGCAGGTCGAACAATCCCGCATAGCGGGCCACGGCCTCTTGCGGGAACACCGCCAGGCCAAGCCCGAATTGCACCAGGCGGTATGCCGCGTCGAACGACGATACATACGAGCGAAAATGCAGCTCCTTGCCGGCCTGTTCGGCGCTTTTACGCATGAAGGCGTTCAATGTGGCGAAGGCCGAGAGGCCCAGGTGGTCGTAACCCAGAGTTTCCTCGAAAGCAATCTGGCTGCGGCCGGCCAGCGGGTGATCCGCCGCAACGACCACGGCCAAGTGATCCTGCCGGTACGCTACGAATTCCAGGTCACCCACCGCCATGGATTTGCGGCAGATGCCGAGGTCTGCATTGCCCTCGGCCACACCACGAACGACATCGGTGCTGAAGCGCTCCTCGATATCGGCCTGAATCAGTGGATTCTCCAGCATGAACGCCGACAGCTCTTCGGGCAGGAACTCCATGATCGACGACACATTGGCCAGCACCCGCACATGACCACGCGCACCTTCGGCGTATTCACTCAGCTCGCTGTCCAGGCGTTCCATGGCGCGGGTCATTTCCCGGGCATGGCGCAGCAGCGCCAGCCCCGCTGGGGTGGGCTCCACGCCGCGCTTGCTGCGCTTGAGCAAGGCGGTGCCAAAGCGCGCCTCGATGTCTGAAATACGTTTGCTGACGGCGGAAGGCGCCATGAACGCGCGCTCGCCAGCGCGGGCGATGGTGCCTTCTTCACAGACAACGATGAACAGGTTCAGGGAAAGGTGGTCGAGGGGTTGCATCGCTTGGCTCGGCAGGGGAATGGGACCGCCGATGCAATGTAGCAAAAACCGCATTTGCTTCGAAAACCGGGTTTGAATTACTGGCCCCAATCCCCAACCTTGGGGGAACGTAGCCCACCGCCAACCGCTCGCAACATATGCCGCTGAGAAGCACGACCCTTTGTCCCGCAAGGCCTGCGACACAATTTTCAAATTGTGGCACAGCTCTTGCCGATCTCCTCCCAGACGCCCCAAGTCCATGGGCCCGTTTGCAGGAGGAATTGACTCATGCACCGACCGATACCCCACCCGCTGGCAGTGGCGATTTTCGCCGGCATGCTCCAGCTCCCGGCGCAGGCTGCCTTGAATGCTGTCGATCCAGGCGCCTACGTGCCCGCCAACGGCGGCTTCCCCGCCTGGTACCAGGACAGTCACGGTCGTACCCTCGACCTGTGCCTGACCAAGGCGGTGAGCTCCAGGGTTGCCGGCGCACCCGGCGCACCGTCTTACATGTGCACGCTGCTGCCCACGCCCGGCGTGTTCGACGATACCCAACCCATCGTCTTTCCCACCAATTTCCCTGACGAAGCGTTCTGGTTCACTGCCGACGCTGCCATCGTCGACGCCGCGCGTGGCATCGACCTCAGCTACGGCACCGCGATCGAAGCGGCATTTGCCGCCGAAGAGCCGGTCGAGGGTGACCAGGTCAGCTTCGCCCGGGTGCGTATCCGGGTCGACGTTCCCACCGCTGGCACCTACGTGGTCACCCACCCCTATGGCGTGGAAGTGTTCGATGTCCCCGCCGCAGGGCGTAGGGCGATCAACATGACCCGCGACATCGGCATTGCCGGGGCAGGCGATTTCACTGGTGCGTTGAAGGGCGATGTCGGGCCGTTCCTGCGCAGTGTCAACGGCCCCTACACCGAAGGCAACGAGCGCTTCATCGGTGACCCGAACCTTGAAGAACGGGTGACCGGCAGCCCGTTCAACACCAACTTCGTGCGCATCGAAGGCCCGGGCGGCATCGACCTGCGCACCGAGCTGTTCGCAATATCGGGCAAGCTCTCGACCGTTGCCCTGCCTACCCCGCTGATGCCCCAGCGCAGCACCTACTCACGGCACACCGAGAACGGCGACCTGCGTGCCCAGCAAGACATCTTCGTGATGGCCCCGCCGCCACCGGCCAGCGTCACCCTGACCAGCCAGACGCCCAACCTAAGCCTGACCGAGGCCAACGCAACTGGCGCCTGGTACGCCCAGTCGGCCCTCAACCCGGCGGCCGGTACCATCGTGACCCTGACCGCCGACAACAGCGTGGCCATCCCGACCAGCAGCCTGACCACCCGCAATGTGCCACTGACTGACCTGGTCACCATCACCCAGGCCCAGTACCGCCTGTCCACCGGCGAGCTGACCCTGGTGGCCAGCACCAGCGACGAAACCACCCCGCCCGTGCTCACCGCCCATACCGGCAACGGCACGTTGATCGGCAACCTGGGCGGCACCGGCGCCGTGAAGACGTTGAGCATGTCCCTCTCGCCCATCCCGCCGGCCAAGGTGCAGGTCACCAGTGCCAATGGCGGTAGCGACACCGAAGACGTGGTGCTGGTGCCATGAACAGACAAAGGCTCAGCCTTCAAGGAGGCCGCATGAACACTTGGTCGCGCCGTGCGCTGTTCGCCGCCGGTTTTTCCCTCACCGTTACCAGCGCCGCCTTTGCCGCGTTGTCTGATGTAGACCCGGGGCCCTACACCTTCGCCACTGGCGGCTACCCGATGTGGTACAAGGACAGCCTCAACCAGTCGCTGGAACTGTGCCAGTCACGTGCGACCAGTACCCGGGCGCCAGGCGCACCAGGGGCGCCGGCCTACATGTGCACCTTGCTGCCCGAGCCCGGTATCTATGACGACGCCCTGCCGCTGGTATTCCCGGATAACTGGCCACCAGAGATGTTCTGGTTCCTGGCCGAAACCTCAATACCACAAGTGGGCAACAGCGGTTATGAGCTGGAGGTCTACGTTGCGGGTATAGAGGCAGCCTTCGCTGCTGAAAACCCGGTAGACGGTGATCAGCAAAGTTTCGCCCGCATCCGTATCCGCGCTTCGGTTCCACGCACCGGTACCTACACCATCACGCATCCTTACGGGGTGGAAACGGTCAACGTGACCACGGCAGGTCGCCGGGCGATCAACATTACCCGGGACATAGGCATTGGCGCTCCGGGCAACTTCCAGGGGGCGCTGGCGGGTGCGATCGGCCCTTGGCTGAAGGGGGTTGGCGGGCCTTATACCGAGGTCAATCCTGACACTGGTTCCACCGAAACCTACATCGGTGACCCCAACATCACCGAAGCGGTCACCGGTAGCCCGTTCAATACCAACTTCGTACGCATTGATGGGCCCGCCGGCATCATCCAGACCAACGCATTCACAGTCTCTGGCAAGGTGCTGGACCAACGTGCGCAGACCCCGGTGACCCTGGAGCGCGCCACCTACTCACGCAGCGCCACCGGCACCCGTACGGAAGTCTTCGCCAAGGCGCCCATAGAGGCCAGCTTGTGTATGCGCAATGGCCTGGCATTGGTCGGCACCCCGCCTTCACCGTGCCAGTTCACACTCACCGCCGACAACAACGGGCTGTTCTTCCATCAACAGTTCGGCCAGGACGCACCACCTGCAATCGTGGTGGTGACCGCCAGCAACAACATAGGCGGCACCCAGCCAACCGCACTGTCGAGCAAGCTCACCGACGTGGTCAAGGTCAGCACCGCACGCTACGACTGGGCCAACAAGCGCCTGCTGATCGAGGCCAGGTCCAGTGACGAAGTCGCTATCCCGGACATGCTCGCCCAGGGCTACGGCCGCCTGTCGAAATCCGGCACGCTGCAAAGCATCACGGTCAACGACGTGGCACAACCGCCAGCTACCGTCACTGTCAAGTCTGCCCATGGTGGTACTGACGTGGAACCCGTGATCGTGGTCGGCAACGCACCCGTCGAGGCGGCCAACCAGCCACCGCTGGCCCAGGCAGATGTCGGCAGCACCAGCGTTGGTGTGCCGATCACCCTCAACCTGCTGCAAAACGACAGCGACCCGGACGGCAATGTGCCGCTGACCATCAGTGACCTCACCCAACCGGGTACCGGCCTGGGCGGTGTAGTGCTCAACGGTACCACCTCGGTCACCTACACCCCGCCAGCCGGCGCTACGCAACCATTGGTGGCCACCTTCAGCTACCGGGCGGTGGATGCCAAGGGCCTGAAATCGGAACCGGCCACGGTCACCATCAATGTGGCGCCTAACCGGCCACCGGTCGCCAACCCGGAAACCGTCGCCACCCTGGGTGTGCCATTGACCATCAACGTGCTGGCCAACGACACCGATCCGGAAGGCAATGTGCCGCTGGCTGTTGCTGCCGTCACCCAACCGGCTGCCGGCCGCGGCACGGTCAGCACCGACGGCGCCACCGTGACCTATACCCCGCCGGCCACGGTTACGGCGGCCTTCACCACCACCTTCACCTACCAGGCACGTGACTCGCTGGGGGCGTTGTCCACCCCGGGTACGGTCACCGTCAACGTGTCGCCACGGCCCGCCGCCGAAACCTTCGCGGTCACGGCAGCCACCGTCACGGCGCGCTCCAACAACCGTTACAACTGGGACATCAGTGGTACTTCGTCGGTAACCACGGGCAACGTTGTCACCGTCCGGGTCACCACCACCACCGGGGTGCAGACACTGGGCACCGCCACCGTACCGGTTAACGGCCGCTGGCGCCTGGCAGTCAGCAACAGCACCACGGTAATCCCGACTGCCGCGCCGACGGCAACCATCACCACCAGCACGGGTACCACCCGCACCGTCAACGTGGTTGTGCAGTAAAGGCGGGGAAACGCCATGAAACGCTTGTATCCACTGCTGTTCAGCCTGGCCCTGGCGGGCCAGGCCAGCTGGGCCGACGACCTGATGGACAATGCCGACCTCGCGCCCGGCAACGACCTCGGTGAACCGGTGATCATCCGCCTGTTGCCGGTCGGTGCCGGCCAGGCTGCGGTGATCGAGCAGCAGGGGTCAGGCAACCGCGCCGCCATCGACCAGAACGGTCAGGCCCTGCTGGGCCGTATCGTCCAGTCTGGCGGTGCGCAGGAAGCTTACATCTTGCAGGAAGGCAGTGACCTGATGGCCAGCATCAGCCAACAGGGAAATGGCAACAGCGCGTCGATCCGCCAGAGCGGCAGCAGCAACAGCGCTGCCATCGAGCAGATCGGCAACGACAACAGCGCCAGCATCGTGCAGTCGGGCTCGGGCCTCAACAGTTCCGTGACCCAGACCGGCAATGGCCAGCATGTTCAGATCACCCAATATCGATAGACCTGGAGGCACCACCATGTACAAGCTCGCCCCTTTAAGTGCCGCTATCGTCCTGGCCCTCGCAGGTCAGGCCATGGCTGCTGACAGCACCTCGTCCCAGACCCAGGACGGCAAGGAAAACATCGCCGAAGTTTCGCAGACCCAAGCATCCTTCGCCTCGGCCACCCAGAACCAGACAGGCAAGGGGCACAACCACCTGGCGGTGCAGACCGAGAGCACCAGCGATATCCAGCAAAGCGCCACCGGCCAGTACAACGCAGGCTACGCCGAGCAACTGTTCGAGAACGGCAGCCAGATCACCCAAACCGCTGGGGGCAGCTACAACGATGCCTTCGCCAGCCAGTCGGTAGGGCTGAACAACGAATCGCTGCAAACCCAGCAAGGTGTCGGCAACAAATCCACCGTGTGGCAGGACACCCAGGAAGGCAGCAAAGCCACCACCTGGCAATCCGGCCAGCGCAACGAAGCCTTCATCGAGCAGACCTTCGGTGGTACCAACAACCGTAGTACCGTCAACCAGACCGGCCAGGACAACTACGCCGCCGCCGAGCACTTGAACCACGTCGATGGCGACATCCAGGTGTACCAGGATGGCCACGACAACTGGGCCTACGGCGACCAGCGCGAAGGCACCGGTGGCACCATTGGCATTGGCCAGTACGGTGGCGGCAACTCGGTGGAAGTGTGGCAGGACACCCAGGTCGGTAGCCAGGCCTCCGTGGTCCAGACCGGCCAGACGAACGAAGGCTATATCGACCAGAGCTTCGGCACCGCCAACAAGGTCAGCCTGTCGCAGCAAGGCAATGCCAACGCCAGCTGGTCGGACCAGTTCGAGACCAATAACGCGACCGCCACCATTACCCAGACCGGCAACAACAACCTGTTTTTCACCTACCAGAATGGTGAAAACCTCAACCTGACCATCAACACCAAGGGCAATGGCAACAGCATCACCGCCAGCAACTGGAAAGGCGCCAAGATGGGCGGCCAGTTCGGTACCAACCAGAACGCCACCATCAACCAGAACGGCAATGGCAACGGCGTCAACCTCACCCAGAAAGGCGCTGACCAAGTGGCCACGCTAAACCAGACCGGTAAAGGCAACCAGATGTCGACCAAGCAGGACGACGTCAACAACGAGCTGTATTTCGAGCAGAACGGCACCGACAACATTCTGATCGCCGATCAGCGCGGTACCGACAACTATGCCTACGGGAACAGCCAGGGCACCGGTAACTCCATCACCCTGGACCAGTCCGGCTACAGCAACCAGAGCTCTACCAACCAGCTGTACGGTAGCGGCAACGAAGCCACCATCAAACAGACTGACAGCATCAACGTCGCCTACGTGACCCAGGGAGGCCAGGGCAACAAGGCGTTCGTCGACCAGAGCGGTATCGCCCAAACCGCCACCATCACCCAGCTGGGCAGCGCGAACCTGGCCACTGTGACCCAGAAGTAAACCTCTCCCCCCTTGAATCGCGGCACTCCTCTCCCTGGTGCCGCGGTTCCTTTTTCGCTCGCACCCTATGCAACTTCTCGTTCTGCCGGGTATGTGCATTCCCGGTAGGAGCAGCCTTGTGCTGCGAAAGGGCCTGCAGCACCGCCACATCTTTGGGAGGCATACCGGCCTCTTCGCAGCACAAGGCTGCTCCTACAGGGATTGCAATTGCAGGGATACAATGTCCAATCCCTCGAACCTGTGCGATGCCATGATCCAGTCCGATCTAGACCTGTTCGGCCCCCAGCCGCAACGCCTGGCCAACCACACCCTGCTGCTGCCCGGCTTCGCCCTGGCCGAAACCGAGGCGCTGCTCGATGCCCTGCGCCCGGTGCTGCGCGCAGCGCCCTTCCGGCACATGTACACGCCGGGTGGCCTGCGCATGGCAGTAGGCCTGACCAACTGCGGTACGCTGGGTTGGGTGAGTGACGAACACGGCTACCGCTACAGCCCCAGCGACCCGCTCAGCGGCAAGCCCTGGCCCGCGCTCCCCCCGGTGCTGCTCGCCCTCGCCGCCCGCGCTGCGGGCCTGGCCGGCTTCGAGGGTTTCGTGCCGGATGCCTGCCTGGTCAACCATTACCTGCCAGGCACACGCCTGAGCCTGCACCAGGACCGCGACGAGCAAGACTTCGGCCAGCCGATCGTGTCGGTATCACTGGGCCTCCCGGCGGTGTTCCTGTTCGGCGGTCTGCAGCGCGCCGACAAGGCCCGTCGCATCCCGCTGAGCCACGGTGATGTACTGGTCTGGGGCGGCGAGGACCGCTTGCGCTTTCACGGCGTGCTGCCTATAAAACCTGGCGTGCATCCACGCATGGGCGAACGGCGGATCAACCTGACCTTGCGCAAGGCGGGTGCCTGAACAGGACCTGTGGTCTGCCACCCGGCGCAAACAAGATGAATGCACATGAAACACGTTGAACATCTTGGCCAGGCAAGCTTCAAATATTAAGCCGCCTTCTTTTGCCTGGAGCCTGCCATGCCGAACCCGCCCTGCCCATCAAGCCGTTGCGATGGAGCCACCTACCGATGAAGATGCCTGGCCGCGCACCGAATGCCTCGCTGCAGCTCGATTACGTACGCGACACCCTGTTCGGGCCGGTGGCGCAAAGCGTGGAATGCCAGTGCCAGCTTGCCGCCCTCAACCTGCAGGGCCGACCGGGGCTGCGCCTGCATATCTGCCCGCCACTGCCTGACAAGGTCGACCGTGCTCACAGCGTGGCCTTTATCTGGGATGGGCGCAGTTACCATGGCGTAGTCCGGGACAAGGGCAAGTGCGGCGATGGCGGCCTGAACTTGCTTCTGGAACTGCAATAAGCCGATCAACGGCGGCCAAACCGGCTGAACCGGCCCGGTGCAGTATATCTCCATAGCAAAAGGGCCCGTGCCTGCCGGAGAACGCCATGAACAGTCCATTGCTCAAACTCTTCACCCACCCCGCCGACGCCTGGCTGGATATCCGCCGGGCCGAAGAGGACCACCCCCAGCAATACCTGCCGCGCCTCCTGGCCCTGGCATTGATACCCGCTGTGTGCCTGTTTGTCGGTACTACCACCTTCGGCTGGAGCCTCGCAGCCGAGGAGCGGGTGCGCCTGAGCATGGGCAGCGCCGCGCAACTGGCAGGGCTGCTGTATGCCACTACCGTCGTGGGCGTGATGCTGATGGGGGTGATGATACGTTGGATGTCGCGAGGGTTCGATGCGCAGCCCAGCCTCAACCAGTGCATTGGTTTTGCCGCCTACTGTGCCACGCCGTGGTTCTTTGCCGGCGTGGTCGGTCTGGTGCCGATCCGCTGGCTGGCCTTCGCCGCACTGCTCGCCGCCTCGGCTTATGCCAGCGTATTGCTGTATGGCGGGTTGCAGACATTCCTGCGGCTGAAGAAGGAACAGGCGATGCTGTTTGCGACGTGCGTTTGGGGTGTGGGGCTTCTACTCTTGGTGACCATGCTGGTGGCAATGATCCTGTTCTGGTTCAACGGCCTGATGCCGGAATACGTACGCCCGGCCAGCCTGGGCTGACCGGGGCACGACGGGCGCGCTCAGGCAATCGACCTGATTCGCGCCGGGCGGCTGTCACGCAGCGCGTGCAGCTGCCCCACCAGGTGGACCAGATCACGGCAGCTGTTAAGGCTTTGCAGCGGAACCCCGTTCAGGGTCACGCCCTCGTCCAGACTCTGACCCTGACCCAGGCGGATGGTCAGGTTGGCGCCATCCAGGCAGCTGACTTCACAGCGATCAGGCAAGCAGGCCTGCTCGATCATCTGCCGCATTTCCAGCATCGAAACTCCTATCAACGACATGGTACGACCCTCTCTGTGCGATGGCCTGTTGTGAGTGAGTACGCCTTTATCGGGCGGGGCGCCAATTGATATTGCACATGCCCCGGCAAGCGTCCATGCGCGGGGGCAATGATCATGCGGGGAATCCTCTAGCACCTTAGTGGAAGATTGCAGGCATCGGCCGAGTGTTCGAATGCATTGGCCGACTTAACGACGAGCGGTCCCTGCCGACCCCAGCGATGCCCACAGGTGCTGCGCCGCGTAGGCCCGCCACGGTCGCCAGGCCAGCGCCCGTTCGGCCAGCTTCGCGTGATCACCCTCAAGCCGGCGCAATGCCTTGATCAACGCCACATCGCCCAACGGCAAGGCATCAGCAGCGCCGGCCTGGCGCAGCGCCAGGTAGTGCGCACTCCACGGCCCAATGCCTTTTAGCCGGCACAGGTTGCGCAGCAGCTCATCCAGCGCTTGGCCGCGACGCAGCAACCCGGGTTCAGCCAGTAGTGCATTTGCCAAGGTCCCGAGGGTGATGGCGCGCACTCGCGGCATGCCCATGTCTTCGAATTGCGCATTGGCCAATGCCGGCAAAGCCGGGAACAGATGGCTCAGCCCCGCGACCGGCGAACGCAGCGCTGTGCCGTGACGTTGTACCAGCCGGCCTGCCAGGGTCATGGCGCCGGCCACGCTGATTTGCTGGCCCAGCACAGTACGCATGGCTTGTTCGCAGGCATCCCAGCCTTGGGGCACACGCAAGCCTGGGCGCTCGCGGGCCAAACGGGCCATCAAGGGGTCGCGGGACAATTCGGCCGCGATGCGCACAGGGTCGGCGTCGAGGTCGAAGAAGCGCCTCAGTCTGGCGATCAGGCCAGGCAATGCAGTTGAGGGAACGCCTTCGAGGTGCACGCGCAACTGGTTGCGCAAGGGGGTGGCGTGCAAGACAGCGTGGTGGCCGCCAATAGCCAGGGTGCGGCGATAGGTGCCGTCGATGCAGGTCTCAATACCGGGGATGCAGCGGGCAGTCAGGAAACCCAGGGTCGAGGGCCAGTGATACGGTGCACGGTAGCGCAGCCACAAGGTGTGTTGGCCGGGGGTGGGCAATGATCGGCGGACGGCGTGCTGGAGTGTGGGCTTGGGCATGGGCTGATCATGCCAAAGCCCTGGGGTTCAATCCATGCTCAAGAAAGCCGGGGGCGCTTCGCAACCCCAGCTTTTCAACCAAGACTCAGTGCTGAACACCTTCGCGCTCATCCTGCATCTGCCCGAACCGCCCGGCATGGAAATCGTCGAACGACTCGGCAATCTCCGCCTGGCTGTTCATCACGAACGGGCCATAGCCGACAATCGGCTCATCGATCGGCTCGCCACTGAGCAGCAGCACACTGGCACCTTCCAACGCCTCGACAGTGACATCCTCACCCTGACGGTCCAGCAGGACCAGGCTGGACGGGCCCGCTTCACGCTCGCCGTTGATTCGCACGTTACCGCGCAGAACGACCAGCGCGGCGTTTCGACCGGCAGCAACTGGCAGCTGCAAGGACGCCCCGGCATTCAGCCGCAGGTCCCACACATCCATGGCGGTAAAGGTCCGGGCAGGCCCCTGGTGCCCACGGTAGTCACCGGCAATCACCCGCAAGCTACCGGCGTCTCCGTCCAGCGCCACCACCGGGATGTCGCTGCCCAGCAGCGTCTGATAACCGGCGGCTGCTCGCTTGTCACGCGCTGGCAAATTGACCCACAGCTGGACCATTTCCAGCGTACCGCCACTGCGGGCAAAGGCCGGGGAATGAAACTCTTCATGGATGATGCCGTTGGCGGCGGTCATCCACTGCACATCACCTGGCCCGATCAGGCCGCCAGCGCCCGTGGAGTCACGGTGCTCCAGCTCACCCTGGTAGACGATGGTCACGGTCTCGAAACCACGGTGCGGGTGCTGGCCAACGCCGCGCCGCGCAGTGGTCGGGGTGAAGTCATGGGGGCCAGCGTAGTCCAGCAGCAGGAACGGGCTGATCCGGCTGGCCAGGTTGTCGTAAGTGAACAGGCTGCGAACGGGAAAGCCATCACCTACCCAATGGGCGTGTGGGCTGCGGTGGATACCCAGAATGTTTTTCATGAGAAGGCTCCTCTCTTGGCTGGGATAACCTTATCAATGATACCAATCAGACGGTAGACGGGTTATTCGGCATGCATCGTTCCACCTATGGAACAGTCAACCCTGCAAGAAAGCGAGCACCTGCTCGGCCGCCATGGCCGGGTCTTCCTGCATGAAACAGTGCCCACCGCCGACTTGTCGGGCGGTTACATGCCGGTTGAGCGTGGCCAGGCGGTTCACCGAATGAGGCACGAAGGGATAAGTCTGTTCGCCATACAGAATCCGTGTCGGCGTGCTGATCGCTGCAAGGCGCGCCCACATGCGTTTGGGGAATGAACTGAAGATTTCCACTTCCCGGCTGGGCCGGCACTTGAGCACCACTGCATCGCCACAATCGCCGATGGCGTGTTCGACATAAGCCTGCAGCGCCGCATCGGTCCAGCCCTTGAAGATGCCCCGCCCTTGCAGGGAGGCCAGCGCTGCCTCGCGATCAGGCCAGTGGCTGCGGCGGCTGGCGGCCTTGCGCGCCAGAGCATGACGCTGGTGCAGGCCAACCAGTGCTGCCGCGCCCATCACACCCAGCATGCGACGGCTGAACAACACCGGGTCAAGCAACACCGCACGCCCGAACAGCGCAGGTTCAGCGGCCAGGATCAGGCCCGTAAGCACGCCGCCAAAGCTGTGCCCCACGGCAAACCGCGGCACATCGCCGTACTCGCTACGCCCGGCCTGAAAGGCTTCCACTGCCAGCTCGGCCGTGCGGTTCCACCCCCGAAACACCCCACCATGGTCAGTGTCGCCATGCCCCTGGACGTCGCAAAGCCACAGGTCGAAATGTTCGCCCAGGCGCATCAGCAGCGGTTGGTAGGCCAGGCAACAGAAGCCATTGCCGTGCAAAAAATGCAGCAACGGCTTGCCACTGGCCGGGGTTCGCCAACCCCGCAGGGTAAAACCTTCGGCGCATTCATGGGACCAGGGGATCAACTGCATCAGCTTGCTGTACTCGCGGGGCTAGGAAAACGCCGATTCTACAAACAGCAGCGGGTAGAGGGAAATCACCAGCAACAAGGCCATCAGGACATTGAACAGCATCAGCCAGCGCGGGTTTTGCAATACGTTGCGCAGGGCGCTGCCAAACATGACCCACACACCGACGCTGGGCAGGTTGACCAGGGCGAACAAGGCGGCGATGACGATCACGTTGGTCACATAGCCTTGCGCCGGTGTGTAGGTGGTAATCGCACCCACCGCCATCACCCAGGCCTTGGGGTTGACCCACTGGAACGCCGCCGCCCCCCAGAAACCCAGCGGTTTACGGGCGCTGGACGAGGCCGTGCCAACCGGCCCGGCAGTGGCGATCTTCCAGGCCAGGTACATCAGGTAGGCGGCCCCGGTGTAGCGCAGTACCGTGTACAGCGGTGGCCAGGCCTTGAATACCTCACCCAGGCCCAGGCCGACGGCCAGCACCATGACCATGAAACCGACACTGATGCCCAGGGCGTGAGGGATGGAGCGACGCACGCCGAAGTTAACCCCCGAGGCCAGCAGCATGGTGTTGTTGGGGCCGGGGGTGATGGAGGATACGAAGGCAAACAGCACGAAAGCGGTCAGCAGGTCGGCAGAGGCAAGCATGGCGGGCATTCCACTTTCGTAATAGGTGCTGTCACACTAACGGAGTAACCCACCCCAGCGACCGATACAGTTATATTAAATTATTCAGATACACATCACTGTACCGTTAACCCGGATCAAGGAAGCCGTCACCATGAGCCTTACCATTCGCCCAGCCGTTCGCACCGATGCCGAGCAGATCCTGGCCTTTATCACCGAGCTGGCCGAGTACGAACGTGCCCGCCACGAGGTGGTCGCCACCTTGGCCGACATCGAGCACAGCCTGTTCGACGAGGGCAGCACAGTACGTAGCCTGATGTGCGAACGCGATGGCCGGGCAGTCGGTTTTGCCGTGTACTTCTACAGCTACTCGACCTGGCTCGGGCGCAACGGTATTTACCTGGAAGACCTGTACGTCACGCCTGAACAACGTGGCGACGGCGCTGGCCGGCAATTGCTGCGGCACATTGCCCGCGAGGCGGTGGCGAACAACTGCGGGCGCCTGGAATGGAGCGTGCTGGACTGGAACGAGCCAGCGATCGGCTTCTATCAGAAGCTGGGGGCCGAGGCGCAGGACGAGTGGGTGCGCTACCGGCTGGATGGCGAGAAGCTGGCGGCATTCGCCCGCGGGTGACCGCCGGGTTTACGCGGTCATTTATAGGAGCGGCCTTGTGCCGCGAACGGGCTGCGAAGCGGCCCCAGGTTTCTGCGCATATGCACACATTGCCGGGGCTGCTATGCAGCCCGATCGCGGCACAAGGCCGCTCCTACAGGGACCGATGTGAGCCCGAAGGTAAAGTTACTGCCGCCGCCACACTGCCCCGGCAATGTCGACCCGCTTGGGCAGTACCTTGTTGTCGAAGAACAACTGCGCCGTACCCTGCTGCGCCGCCACGATCTCATCACTCACAGGCAGCACCGGTGACGCTGGCCGGTGGCTGAAACTGCGCTGCACCACTTTTTCCGGCAAGCCCATGAACTGTGCCAGCAAGCGGATGCTGCCGGCCTCGTCGCTGCGGGTAAGCGCTTCGGCCTGGCTAATTTCGTCCAGCAATTGCCCGACAAAGGCACCATGGGCTTCGACGTAGGTGCGTGAACCCAGCATGAACGGCCCAATCAGCCCCAACCCTTGGCCGTCGGCGAGCAGCCGCGCCTTACCCTCCAGGTCGATGGCCGAGTAGAACGGGTCCCAGATTGCCCAGGCGTCCACGCTGCCCCGCTCAAACGCTGCCCGGGCATCGGCAGGTGCCAGGTACACCGGCTGAACACCGCCAGGTGGCGTGTGAGGGGAAAGTGCAGCGGCTGAACCTGTTGGCGTGTGAGTTGATTGCCCGCGAAAGCGCGTGAGGTGCACAGGTGCTGTGACAATCCGGCCATTGAGGATTATTCTCCTCCGGTATGTCCCACCGCCCCAATATGTGAGCGCCGAATATGAAAATCGATGACATGGACGCCTTCGTGGCGGTCATCCGTTGCCAGTCGACCAACCTTGCCGCCGAGGCCCTGCAACTGACACAGCCGGCCATCACCCGCCGCGTGCAGAACTTCGAGGAAGACCTGGGCGCCACCCTGCTCGACCGCAACACCAAGCCACTCAAGCCCACCCCCATGGGCCTGCGGGTTTACGAGCAGTGCAAGGCGATCTTGCGTGAGATCGACTCGCTGCGCGAGCTGGTGGCCAACGACGGGGCCCCGTCCGGTACCCTGCGCCTGGGCGTGCCGCAAACCCTTGGCGATGTGGTGCTGCTCGATGCCTTGGCACAGATTCGGGAAACCTACCCCGACCTGCGCACCCAAGTCACCAGTGGCTGGGGCAGCAGCCTGATCGCACGCATGGAAAACGGCGAGCTGGATGCCGCTGCGGCACTATTCCCGCCCGGCAAGATCTTCCCCGAGGGCATCGCCAGCCAGTCGATCGCCCGCATGCCGCTGCGGGTGGTAGCGGCCAAGGGCAGTACCGGCAAGCGCAGCCTCAAGCTCAAGGACTGCTACACCCGTGGCTGGGTGCTCAACCCTGATGGTTGCGGCTTTCGCGCGGGGTTGCAGCGCGCCCTGAGCGAACAGGGGCTGAGGCTGTCGATCAACCTGGAGACCTTTGGCACCGAGTTGCAACTGGGGCTGGTGGCCAATGGGCAGGGGCTTGGGCTGGTGCCCGAGCCCTTGTTGCAGAACAGCCGCCACCGGGATGCGCTGGACGTGGTCAGTGTGACGGACTTCAAGCCGCAGGTGGATTTGTGGCTGTTCCACCCACGCTACCTGGGCAACCTGCAGGAGCCGGTCGAGCTGTTTGGCCGGGTGGCCGGGCAGCAACTGTGCGGGTGAGCTGAAAGCGCAATCCCTTGTGAGAACAACTGCCTTGATCAAAATCCAAAAGTCCGCGTGATCACCGTGGGAGCGACCTTTCGTCGCGATTGGGCTGCGCAGCAGCCCTGGCATTCCACCGAAATAAAATAACCAACTCGCATAACTAAATATAAACGTAATTCTTACAGTTAATAATTAGCATAGAACTAAAAAGAATTTTACAGCAATCATCCATACGAATACGGTCTTATAAACCCACCGTGTTCCAGGGATGAATACCCATGAGTCACCCCCCTTCCGCCAGCGCGCTCGCCGAACTCACCCAGGCCCTGGCCGCCAACGCCGAACGCTACGACCGCAGCGGCCAGTTTCCCGCCGACAACTTCGACCTGTTGCACCGCCACGGCCTGCTGGGTTTCACCGTGCCCCGCGCATTGGCCGGCGGTGGCGCCGACCTGGCCAGTGCGCGCCAGGTCATTGCTGCGGTCGGCAAAGGTTGCCCGTCTACCGCACTGATCCTCGTCATGCAGTACCTGCAGCACTTTCGCCTGCAGGACGAAGAGCGCTGGCCCGAGCACCTGCGCCTGCAAGTGGCCCGCGACGCGGTGGCCGACGGCGCACTGATCAACGCGTTTCGCGTCGAACCCGAACTGGGCACACCCGCCCGCGGCGGCCTGCCGGCCACCCTTGCCCGGCGCACCACCGAAGGCTGGCGGTTGTCCGGGCGCAAGATCTACTCCACCGGCAGCCATGGCCTGACCTGGTACCTGGTATGGGCACGCAGCGACGACCAAGACCCACTGGTGGGCGGTTTCCTGGTGCACAAGGACACCCCGGGCATCCGTATCATCGAAGACTGGGACCACCTGGGCATGCGCGCCACCTGCAGCCATGAAGTGCAGTTCGACGAGGTGCTGATCCCGCTCGATCATGCCGTTAGCGTCAGCCCGGCCAGCGCACCCCGCGCCGAGCTCGACAGCACGGGCCTTCTGTGGATGGCAGTGTTGCTGCCTGCGCTGTACGACGGGGTGGCCCAGGCCGCACGCGACTGGCTGGTGCAGTTCCTGAACCAGCGCGCGCCGTCCAACCTCGGTGCACCGCTGGCCAGCCTGCCACGTTTCCAGGACGTGGTCGGGCGTATCGACACGTTGCTGTTCGCCAACCAGAGCCTGTTGAACGCGGCCGTGACCGGGCAGGTCGATCCGCGCCACGCCGGGCAGCTCAAGCACCTGGTCAGCCGCAACGCCATCCAGGCCGTGGAACTGGCCATCGAGGCTGCCGGCAACCCAGGCCTGTCGCGGCGCAACCCGCTGGAGCGGCACTACCGTGATGTGCTGTGCAGCCGCATCCACACGCCTCAGGACGACGTGGTGCTCGGCCATGTCGGCCGTGCCGCCCTGGCGGAGGTGGCGGCATGAGCCACTCGATCATCGCCAGCCAGCTGGACGCACCGGCCAACCAATACCTGCGTGATCGATTGCGCGACCATGAGGTGATCGATATCGCCCCGGGCCAGTTGCAGCTGGACGTCCCCGCCGATGTGTTCATCGTGCGCCCGATCAATGTACGCGGTAACCGCGTGGACAACCCGCCAGCGGGCTGGCCGTGGGCGTTGCGCTGGGTGCAGGTAGTGTCCTCGGGCATCGACTTCTACCCCGACTGGGTGTTTCAGGGCCCGCCGGTCACCAGTGGCCGCGGCGCCAATGCCGAGCAGGTGGCCGAATTCGCCCTGGCCCTGGTGTTTGCCGCAGCCAAACAGCTGCCGGGCCTGTGGGTCAAGGACGCCGACTGGCGCCTGACCCCGCTGGCCCCCGTGCGTGGCCGCACCTTGGGCATCTTCGGTTTCGGCAGCATCGGCCAGAGCCTGGCACGCAAGGCAAACGCTCTGGGCATGCCGGTACTGGCGCTGAACCGCCCAGGCCAACCCATTGCCGAGGTGCCGGGCGTGCAGCGCGTCGACAGCCTGCAGCAGCTGTTTGCCGGCAGCGATCATCTGGTCATCGCCGCCCCGCTCACCCCCGCCACACGTGGCCTGATCGACCGCCAGGTGCTGGCCCAGGCCAAACCCGGGCTGCACCTGATAAACATCGCCCGTGGCGGGCTGCTCGACCAGGGCGCCCTGCTCGAAGCCCTGGACAACGGGCTGATCGGCCGCGCCAGCCTCGATGTCACCGATCCGGAGCCGCTACCAGCGGGCCACCCGCTCTACCAGCACCCTCGGGTGTTCCTGTCACCGCACACCTCGGCCATTTCCGAGGACGGCTACCCGGCCCTGCTCGACGCGTTTCTCGACAATTTCGCCCGTTACCGCGAACAAGCACCGCTGCACAACCTGGTCGACACCCAGCGCGGCTACTGAACCCACACTTATTGGAGACCACCATGACTGCACTGTCTGTCGTCATCGCCCAGGAAAACACCGTACGCCAGCGGGTCAGCGCCGAAGAATGGGAGGTGCGTGTCAAGCTGGCCGCCGCCTACCGCCTGGCCGCGCTGTTCCGCTGGACCGACCACATCTACACGCACTTCTCGGCACGCGTGCCGGGGCCTGACGAGCACTTTCTGATCAATGCCTTTGGCTTGCTGTTCGACGAGATCACCGCGTCCAATCTGGTGAAGGTGGACGTGGATGGCACCATCATCGACGACCCGCTGGGCCTGGGCATCAACCAGGCAGGCTATGTGATTCACAGCGCAATCCACCGCGCCCGGCATGACCTCAAGGCCGTGCTGCACACCCACACCCGAGATGGCGCGGCGGTGTCGGCGCAGCGCGACGGCCTGCTGCCGATCTCGCAGCACGCCCTGGCGTACTACAGCCGGGTGGCGTACCACGACTACGAAGGCGTCGCCCTGGACCTGGACGAGCAGCAGCGGCTGGTGGCCAACCTGGGCCACAGCAACATCCTCATCCTGCGCAACCATGGGCTGCTCGCCGGGGGGGTCAGCGTGGAGCATGCCTTCCGTGAACTGCACGGGCTGGAACGTGCCTGCAACATCCAGGTAGCGGCGCAGGCCGGGGGCAACGACCAGTTGCTGCATGCTGCGCCGGCGGCGATCGCCAAGGTGCATGAGCAGTCCAAGCGGTTTTCCGACGGGTTGGGTGAAGGGATCCAGCGGCACTGGGATGCGCTGATCCGGCAGCTGGACCGGGAGGGGCTGGATTACCAGGACTGACAGGTTTGCTGTGGCCTGTACCGGCCCTATCGCCGGCCAGCCAGCTCCCACAGGAATTCCATCGGATTCAGGCCTGTGCTGGTCCTGTGGGAGCTGGCTTGCCGGCGATAGGGCCCGAACAAACACCTCATATCCCCTTGAAGGAACGCCCAATGCCTCCACTTCACATGGCCAGAAGCCTGCTGGCCTGCGCCACCCTGGCCTTCACGCTCGCCGCCTGCTCCCCCTCCGGCGAAGATGCCACCAGCAAAACCCTGAACATCGCCTTCTGGGGCGACAACACCACGCTGGTCAGCGTCGACCCGTTCCAGGTCTACTGGCTGGAGCACCGCGTACTACTGCGCAACGTCGCCGAATCGCTCACCGACCAGGACCCGGCCACAGGCCGCATCATCCCTTGGCTGGCCAGCAGCTGGGAGGTCAGCGACGACGCGCTGCAGTACACCTTCCACCTGCGCCAGGACGTCTCCTTCAGCAATGGCGAGCGCTTCGACGCCCAAGCCGTGAAAACCGCCTTCGACAGCAACAAGGCTTTCGCGGCGCAACTGCCTGCCACGTTCGGCGCCACCTACCTGGCCGGTTTTGACCATGCCGAAGTGGTCGATCCGTTCACCGTCCGCCTGGTGCTTTCACGGCCCAACGCCGGCTTCCTGCAGGCCACGTCCACCACCAACCTGGCCATCCTCGCTCCGGCCTCCTACGCGCTCACTGCCCAGGAGCGTTCGCTGGGCAAGATCATCGGCACCGGCCCGTTCATCCTCGAACACTACACCCCGGAAGTAGGCGCACGCCTGGTCAAGCGGGCGGATTATGCCTGGGCCTCCGCCAACGTCAAAAACCCCGGCGCCGCCCACCTGGACCGCGTGGACATCAGCTACATCCCTGAAGAAAGCGTGCGCAACGGCCTGTTCCTGCAAGGCAAGGCCGACATCCTCTGGCCACGCAACCCGTTTTCCGAAGTTGACCTGAAGCTGTTCCAGGCAAAAGGCGCAACCATCCAGAGCCGATCGTTGCCAGGCCCGGCGCTCAACCTCTACCCCAACACCCGCAACAACCGCCTGCTGGGCGATCGCCAGGTGCGCCTGGCCCTGCAGAAGGCCATCGACCGCACCAGCTACGCCCACACCGTATACAACGCCGAGTTCCCGGTGGTGACCGGGGTGTATGACGTGACCACGCCGTACTTCAAGCCCCAGGCCGACAAGCTGGCCTACGACCCGCAGGGCGCCGAGCGCCTGCTGGACGCCGCCGGCTGGAGCAAGGGTGACGACGGCTACCGGCACAAGGACGGTAAACGCCTGACCCTGCGTTACAACCTCACCCCCGCCGAAAGTGCCGGCGATGTGCTGGTGCAAGACCAACTGCGCAAGGTCGGCATCGACCTCAAGCTGAACGTGCTGACCCGTGCCGAATGGGTGGCCGGCAACGCCTCGGGCAACTACGACCTCACCTCCACCTACATGACCCGCGCCGACCCGATCATCCTGCAGACCATCCTCGACCCGCGCGCCGCCAGCAGTGCCACCTTGGCCACAAACACTTACGAGCCACACACCCTGGCGCAGGCGCAAACCTTGTTCGACAGCGGCATTACCGCCACCCGCGACGAACAACGCGCACAGGCCTATGGCCAGCTGCAAGACCTGCTGGTTGACGAAGCCTCGGCGTTCCCGCTGTACGAGCGCGTGTGGCAAGCCGCCACCGCACCACGGGTCAAGGACTTCCGCTGGACCGCCGAAGGCTTTGCCTTCCTCAGTGACATCCAGGTCGCGCAGCCATGAACCGTTACCTGATCGGCCGCATCGGCCAGGCCCTGCTGGTGTTGTGGGGCGCCTACACCATCACCTACTTCATCCTCTATCTGCTGCCCGGTGACACCCTGGCGATCATGCTCAGTGCATCGGGCATGGAAGCCGATGGCCTGTCGCCCGAAGACCTGGCCAAGGCCCGCGCCTACTACGGGCTGGACAAGGGCATCTTCGAGCAGTACTTCGACCTGCTGTGGCGGGCCCTGCACGGCGACCTGGGCCAGTCGTTGTCACTGAACCGGCCGGTGACCGCGCTGCTGGCCGAGCGCCTGCCGCAAACCCTGGCCCTGGCCGGTTTTGCCATCGCGCTGTCGTTGCTTGGGGGCATCGGCCTGGCCTACCTCACCGCCTACCTGCAATGGCAACCGCTGAAAGTGGCGCTGTCACGCTTGCCGTCACTGGGCTTTTCCGTACCGGTCTTCTGGATGGGGCTGCTGCTGATCCAGGTGTTCGCCTTTGGCCTGGGCTGGTTCCCGGCCACTGGCAGCCAGGGCTTTGCCAGCCTGGTACTGCCGGCGGTGACGCTGGCCATCCCCAGTGCTGCGGTGTACGCGCAGGTGTTGCAGCGCGGGTTCCAGGGCGTGTGGCAGGAGCCCTACATCGCTACCGCGTTCGCCAAAGGCCTGAGCCGTGCGCAGGTGCAGGCGCGGCACGGCCTGCGCAATGCGGCCCTGCCCATTCTTACCCTGGTCGGTTTGCAGGTGGGCAACACAGTGTCCGGGGCGGTACTGGTCGAGACCATCTTTTCGCGCAATGGCGTCGGCCGATTGGCCCAGGAAGCCGTGCTGCGCCAAGACATCCCGGTAGTGCTGGCGATTGTCGCGGTGTCGGCGGCGGCCTTCGTGTTGGTGAACCTGATCGTCGACCTGCTGTACCCGTACCTTGACCCCCGCATCGCCCACGCCACGAAGGTGACCTGACCATGACCGCCGATACTCACCCCCTGCGTGCCGCCGCCCCGCCAGCCACCTGGAAGCGCCGCACTCGCCTGCAGCGCCTCGGCCAGGCGCTCGCCCCTTTGCTGGCGCGCCCGGGCTTCAGCCTGGCGCTAGTGGTGGTGCTGTTCGCCCTGCTGGCGGCATTGGCGCCGCACTGGCTGACCAGCTTCGACCCATACGCCACGTCGCCCGTCGACAAGCTACGGGCCCCTGACGCCGTCCACTGGTTCGGCACCGACGAGCTGGGCCGTGACCTGTACACCCGCGTGGTCTATGGCGCCAGCCTGTCGGTGCAGGCCGCATTGCTGGCGGTTGGCATTGCCCTGGCAGGCGGGTTGAGCCTGGGCGTACTCGCCGGGTTTGCCGGCGGGCGTCTGGATGCCGCCCTCATGCGCCTGGTCGATGTGCTGCTGGCCCTGCCCGGCCTGCTGCTGGCCCTGGCCATTGTCACCGCCATCGGTTTTGGCACGGTGCCGGTGGCGATCGCCGTCGGCGTCGGCATCATTCCAGGCTTTGCCCGCACCACCCGCGGCGAAGTGCTGCGGGTCAAGACCTTGCCCTATGTCGAGGCCGCACGCTTGGGTGGCGCCAGCTGGCGCCGCACCTTGATGGGGCATGTGCTGCCCAATGCCTGGGGGCCAGTGGCCGTGCTGGCCACGCTGGACTTCGGCGCCGCCATCCTGGCCACGGCCGGCCTCAGCTTCCTCGGTTTTGGCGCAGCACCGCCAGCGGCCGAATGGGGCACCTTGATTGCCAACGGCCGGCACTTCCTGATCACCGCCCCCTGGGTGTCGCTGCTGCCCGGCCTGTTCGTGGTGGCCGTGGTGTTCAGCCTCAACCACCTTGCCCGCACCTTCGAGGAGCACCCACGATGAACGACCAGCCATTGCTTGTGGTACGCGACCTCAGCATCAGCTATCACGCCTCCGGCCAGGCTACGCAGGCCGTCAAGCACCTTGCCTTCAGCCTGGCCCAGGGCGAGACCGTGGCCATTGTCGGCGAGTCAGGCTCGGGCAAGTCGACCTTGGCCAACGCCCTGCTCGGCCTGCTACCGGGCACGGCGCGCATCGACAGTGGCCAGCTGTGGGTCGACGGGCTGGATGTAGTGCGCGCCAGCGAACGGCAGAAACGCCAGCTGCGTGGGCGTACCGTCGGCCTGGTGCCACAAGACCCGATGGTCAGCCTCAACCCCACCCTGCGCATTGGCCAGCAGATCGGCGAGGCGCTAGTGCTGGCCCAAGGCGGCCGCTCGCGCAGTGTCGATGCCGATGTGCTGGAGTTACTAGCCCAGGTTGGCCTCGACAACCCGGTGGTGCGCGCCCGCCAGTACCCGCACGAACTCTCTGGCGGTATGCGCCAGCGGGTGCTGATCGCCATCGCCCTGGCCGGTAACCCACGGCTGATCATCGCCGACGAACCCACCAGCGCGCTGGACGTGACCGTGCAACGCAAGATCCTCGATCACTTGCAGCGGCTGGTGGCCGAGCGTGGCATCTCGTTGCTGATCATCACCCACGACCTGGGCATGGCCACCGACCGCGCCGACCGCCTGCTGGTGATGAAGCAAGGCGAACTGGTGGAGCAAGGCCCGCCCGCGCAGATTGTGCACGCAGCGCAGCACCCATACACCCGCGCCCTGCTCAATGCCGCACCGGCATTCAGCGCTCGACGCCAGCCCCGGCAACTGGCGCCGGGCGCAAAGCCGATCCTCAGCCTGCAGGGGGTTGGCAAAACGTTCGAGTTGCCCAAGGTAAAAGGCCAGGACAACCGCTTTATCGCGTTGCAGGGCCTGGACTTGCAGGTTCACCCGGGGCAAACGCTGGCCATCGTCGGTGAATCCGGTTCGGGCAAGAGCACCGCCCTGCGCATTGCCATGGGCCTGGAAACGCCCAGCCAAGGCCACGTGCTGTTCGACCAGCAGGATGTCACGGGCCACGGCTGGCGCCAGTTCCGCCCCTTGCGCCGACGCATGCAACTGGTGCAGCAAAATCCCTTCGCCGCTCTCGACCCGCGTTTCACGGTGTTCGACAGCATCGTCGAGCCGCTGGTGTCGTTTGGCCTGCTCAAAGGTGCGGCACTGGAGCAACGCGCGCGCCAACTGATCGAACGCGTGCACCTGCCTCTGCATTACCTGGACCGCCTGCCCCGCGAACTGTCCGGCGGCCAGCGCCAGCGCGTGGCGATTGCCCGGGCGCTGGCGCTACAGCCAGAACTGTTGCTGCTCGACGAGCCGGTGAGTGCCCTGGATGTGTCGGTGCAGGCGCAGATTCTGGCACTGCTGGATGAGCTGCAACGAGAGCTGGGCATGGCTTATGTGCTGGTATCGCATGACCTGGCGGTGGTAGCGAGCATGGCCGACCAGGTGCTGGTGCTGCGCCGGGGGCAGGTGGTGGAGCGAGGGACGGTGGCGCAGGTGTTCGACAGGCCGACGAGTGATTACACGCGAGAGTTGATTGCTGCCGTGCCCGGGCGGTTGGTCACTGTTGCTGCTTGAGTTTGAAGGCCTCGGGGGCTGCTTTGCAGCCCATTCGCGGCACAAGGCCGCTCCTACAAGGGACCGCGCTTCTCAAGGCAACGCGGTCCCTTGTAGGAGCGGCCTTGTGCCGCGAATGGGGCGCAAAGCGCCCCCAGAAATCTCAGATCAGCGCCCGACTGAAAATGCATAGCCTGCATTATTAAGCACTACTGTTATTTTCATTTTTCATAATTAGCATAGAACAAAAAAGCCTTTCACAACCCCGCCCCACACCCGCTAAGGTCACTCCAGACCGACCCCTTTCCTGGCGGAGGCCGTCCACCACGACCACCCCAGGAGCCTTGCACGCATGCCACCTCTCTCACCCGCACCCCTGCTTCATCTTCGCCCACGGGCCAGGTGACGCATGGCTGTCCCCATTCCCTTTGCAACACAACCCACAGGTACTCCGATGAGCAAACGACAGATCCGCCTGGGCGCCATGATCCATGGCGTCGGCCACGGCTGGGGCGAATGGCGCCACCCAGAGGCGTTGGCCGATGCCAGTGTCAATTTCGGCTTCTACAAACAGCAGGCAAAGCTGGCCGAGGCGGCAAAGTTCGACTTCGCCTTCATCGCCGACAGCCTGCACATTCACGCCCGCTCAAGCCCGCACTACCTCAACCGTTTCGAGCCGCTGACGATCCTTTCGGCGCTGGCTGCGGTTACCGAGCACATCGGCCTGGTGGCCACGGTCACGGTCAGCTACACCGAGCCGTTCCAGGTAGCACGCCAATTCGCCTCGCTGGACCTGATCAGCGGCGGGCGTGCTGGCTGGAACGTGGTGACTTCCTGGCTTTCCGGCACCGCCGACAACTTCGGCAAGGCTGAACACCCGCCGCATGCCGTGCGTTACCGGATTGCCCGTGAGCATGTGGATGTGGTCAAGGGGCTGTGGGACTCGTGGGAAGACGACGCCTTTACCCGCGACAAGCAAAGTGGGCAGTTCTTCGACCCGGCCAAACTGCACACCCTCGGCCACCAGGGCGAGTACTTCAAGGTCAAGGGCCCACTGAACATCCAGCGTTCGCCCCAAGGGCAGCCCCTGATCTTCCAGGCTGGCGTGTCGGAAGACGGTCGCAACTTCGCGGCGCAAAACGCCGACGCCATTTTTGTCAGCCCGGAATCGTTCGACGATGCCCACGCCTATTACCAGGACCTCAAGCAGCGTGCCGCGCGCCATGGCCGCGACCCCGACGCACTATTCATCCTGCCCGGCATCCGCCCCATCGTCGGCCGCAACGCCCAGGAGGTCGAGCAGCGCTACCAGCAGGCCGTCAACCTGGTGAGCATCGAGGATGCCCTGGTAGCCCTGGGTCGCCCCTTCAACGACTACGACTTCAGCCAGCATGACCTGGACGCGCCCTTCCCCGACCTGGGCACCCTGGGCAACGACAGCCACAAGGGCACCTCGGACCAGCTCAAGCAACTGGCCCGTGATGAAGGCCTGAGCCTGCGCGAACTGGCACTGCGCTTCTCGCGCCCACGCAGGGACTTCGTCGGCACCCCGGAGCAGGTTGCCGATGCCTTGCAGCACTGGTTCGAAAACGACGCTGCCGACGGTTTCATCATCAACTCGTTGCTACCCGACGGCCTGCAGTACTTCACCGAACACGTGGTACCGCTGCTGCAAGCACGTGGCCTGGTGCGCACTGAGTACACCGGTAAAACCCTGCGCGACAACTTCGGCCTCAGCGTGCCGGAAAACCGCAACACCCTGCGCCGCAGCCAGGCAGCGGTTGCCTGAGCCCACCCAGACAAGGAGTTTTGTTCCATGAGCCTCGAATTCATCGGCCTCATCGGCCCGCAGGAAAGCAGCGAATCCCAGGCGCCACGTGGCCCGCTGGTTGATCTTGAGTTCATCAAGGCCTTCTCCCAGGCCCAGGAATATGGCGGCTTCGACAAGGCATTGCTGGCAGTCAACACTAGTGCGCCGGACTCGATGATCCTGGCCAGCTACGTGGCAGCGCTTACCGAGCGTATCGGCCTGCTGGTCGCCCACCGCCCGGGCTTCCAGGCGCCAACTTTCGCTGCCCGCCAGTTCGCCACCCTTGACCAATTGAGCGGGGGCCGGGCATCGATCAACGTCATCACCGGCGGCGATAGCGGCGACCTGCAGCGCGATGGCGACTTCCTCGACAAGGATGCCCGTTATGCCCGCACCGATGAGTACCTGCAGGTACTGCGCAACACCTGGACCCGCCAGGAGCCGTTCGACCACCTGGGCACTCACTACCGCGTTGAAGACAACCTGACCTTGGTCAAACCGGTGCAGCATTTGCCCATCTACTTCTCCGGTGCGTCAGACGCCGCGGTTGAAGTGGCCGCCAAGCACGCCGACGTCTACATGATGTGGGGCGAACCGCTGGAGCAGGTACGCGAGCGCATCGCCAAGGTGCGCAAGGCTGCCGCCCGCTACGGGCGCGAGAAGCACATCCGCTTCAGCTTGTCGTTGCGACCGATCCTGGGCGGCACCGAGGCCGAAGCCTGGGCCCGCGCCGAGCGTATTCTGGCCGATGCCCAGGAACGCATCGGCATCCGTCAGGGCAACCGCCGCGAGAAAAACTTCGGCAAGAGCAATGCCGGCTCCGAACGCCTGGTGCAACTGGCCAGCCAGCGCAAGGTGCATGACACCCGGCTGTGGACCGAGATTGCTGCGTTGGGCGGCGGTGCCGGTAACTCCACCTCGCTGGTAGGCACTGCAGACCAGGTGGCCGAGGCCGCATTGGCCTACTACGAACTGGGGGTGACCACCTTCCTGTTCCGCGGCTTTGACCAGCTGCGCGATGCGGTGGAATACGGGCAGGACCTCATTCCCCGTATTCGGGCGTTGGTAGAACAGCATGAGGCTGGACGCAGCACCCGCACAGCCTAGATCTCCATTCGCTTCACCGGCCTCTTCGCGGCGGTTCGACGCCTCGACATGCCCGCGAAGAGGCCGGTGCAGGCAAACACTTCCCCAACACCCTACGCCAGCCTTATCAGGACCTGGCGCCTATTCGCCTGCGTGCTCCACCGTATTCCGAGGACATGATGTCTAGAACACCGCTTTTCGCCCTGCCCCTGGCCTGCCTGCTCTCCCCGTTCGCCAATGCCGCCCCAACTACCGAAGACCCGCGCCTGGACACCGTCACGGTGATCTCCACCGGCCTGCGAGGCAACCAGCGCACCGTCGCCGACAGCCCGGCCCCCATCGACGTGATCAGCAGCGAGCAGCTATTGCGTACCGGCCGCGCCGAGCTGTCCGAGGCCATCTCCAAACTACTGCCCTCGTTCAACTTCGGCACCAACATTGCCGGCTTCCAGTCCGGCGTGCGGCCACTGAGCAACCGCAGCCTGGGCCCGGCCTACACCCTGGTGCTGGTCAATGGAAAACGCCGCCACAACAGCGCCGTGCCGGCCAGCGGCTCGACCGACAACAGCGGTGCCAACGCCGTGGATATCGACATGATCCCGGTCAGTGCGGTGTCGCACATCGAGGTTCTGAAAGACAGCGCCGCCGCCCAGTACGGCTCGGATGCGGTGGCCGGAGTGATCAACATCATCCTCAAGAGCGCCAGCAGCGGCGGCCACTACGAAAGCAGTTACGGCCAGCTGTACAGCGGCCAGGGCGAAACCATCAAGCTGGCGGGCGACCAGGGCTTCAGCCTGGGTGACGGCGGTTTCCTGCACCTGTCGGGCGAGGCACGCAAGCGCGGCACCGCCAACTGGATCGACAAGGCCGCCCCCGATTACCGCGCCTACTTCGAAGACGACCGCCAGGCCGCCTGGGACCACCGGGCGGTGAAGAACGGCGACCCTGACCTGCGCGCCTTCAACCTCGGTTACAACGCCGAGTTGCCCATCAGCGACGATTTGAAGCTGTATTCATTCGCCACTTATGCCGAGCGCAAGCTGGAGGCTTTCAACAACTACCGCCTGCCCAACAGCAACGCCTCGATCCCGGAGTTGTTCCCCGACGGGTATTTCCCGCTCAACAACATCAAGGACACCGACTACCAGTGGCTGCTCGGCGCACGTGGCGCCGCCGGTGCCTGGGACTGGGACCTGTCCACCACCTACGGGCGCAACAAGAACCAGCAGTCCAGCGACCTGACCATCAACCCCACCTACGGCCCGGCCTCGCCAACCTCGTTCGATGACCTGGCGACCTTGCGGTTTGACCAGTGGGTGAACAACCTGGACCTCACCCGCGCCTTCGACGGCCTGTTCGGCCTGGCGGTACCGACCCGCGTCTCGGCCGGCCTGGAGCACCGCTGGGAGCGCTTCCAGACCTTTGCCGGCGCCCCCATCGCCTACAGCGTCGGGCCCTACACCTACCCGGCTACCCTGGCGGACGGGCGACCCAACCCGCTCTATGCGCTGGCCAACGGCCAGACCGCAGTGGGCGCCCAGGCTGCGCTGACCATTCGCCCGGAAGACGAGGCCGATGTGAAGCGCAACAACTATGCCGCCTACCTCGACCTCGGCCTGGACCTGACGCCGCGCTGGTACCTGGGCGCCGCCGCGCGCGTCGAGCACTACGACGACGACTCGGGCAACACCGCCAGCTTCAAGCTCAATTCACGCTATGAACTGAGCGAAACCGTGGCGATACGCGGAACCCTGGGCAGCGGCTTCCGCGCCCCGTCGCTGACCCAGAGCGGCTACACCGTCAGCGACAACCGCACCGCGCTGGACGCCGACGGCAATGTGGTGCCGGCCTTGCGCCGCACCGTGGCGCCCGGCAGTGCCGCCGCGCTGGCATTCGGCGGCGACAAGCTCGACCCGGAGAAATCGCGCAACGCCGGCCTTGGCCTGACCTGGCAACCGGCGCGCCGTACCAGCGTTACCCTGGACACCTACCTGATCGACATTGACGACCGCATCCTGCTCACCGAAAACCTCTACGACCGGCAGAACGGTGCCGGTGCCGGTGCCATTGGCGACATCCTCGAATCGCTGGGCCTGGCACGCACCACCTGGATCAACTACTACACCAACGCCTTCGACACCCGCACCCGCGGCCTCGACCTGGTGGGCGACCACACCAGCGAGTTCGGTGCCTGGGGCGATGTGCGCTGGACCTTGGGCTTCAACTGGAACAAGACGACCGTACGCGGCACCCGGGGTACGCCCGCAGCGCTGGCCGCCGCCGGTATCGACGTGGTCGGCCATGGCCGCGAAGGCGACCTGGTGGCAGCCTCGCCGCGAACCAAATGGGTACTGGGCAGCCAGTGGTTGCTGGGCAGCTTCACCGGCACCTTGCAGACCACCCGCTACGGCAAGGTCGAAACCTGGCAGCAGAACCAGGCCCAGGACCGCACCTTCGGCGCCAAGTGGATCACCGACCTGGACCTGTCCTACCTGCTGTTCGACAGCCTGACCGTCAGTGTGGGTGGCACCAACATCTTCAATGTGCGACCCGACAAGAACGGCGTGTACAACGCCAACGGCAACCAGGCGGCGTACGGCAACCCACCGTTCCACCCAGGTGGCGGCTATTGGTACACCAAGCTGGCCTATGACTTCTGAAGCATCTGCACATTTGCTCCTGGCCTGTGGGAGCGGGTTCACCCGCCAAGCATCCAGCCCGGTGCATGGCACCGGCAAAGCCGGTGTTCGCGGGTAAACCCGCTCCCACAGGTGTGCGTGGCACCTTCGGTACTTGGCAATTGACGCAAACCCCGCCCCCATGCTCTCCTTATGCCTCACGTTCAGGTGCCCCCACAGGGGGTGAAACGGGAAACCGGTGCGTCCCAGGCCCTCCAGCAGGGCCGGACAAGGCCGGTGCTGCCCCCGCAACGGTAAGCGAGTGAAGCGTCTTTACCACTGTGCCATGTAGTCCGGCATGGGAAGGTGACGCTTTCCAGGAGCCCTGCTCCTCCTCGCAAGCCCGGAGACCGGCCTGACGTTCATGAACACCCCGCGGTGGGCGGGCGCTGTTGCATTCCCCTGGGCGGCCACGCATCGGGGATGCCGCGCTTGCCCGTTGCCCACAAAAAGCAGAGGAACGCGTCATGCCCGTCACCAGCACCAAGCAGCAAAGCCTTGCCACACCCGTCACCCTCAGCCAGCGCGTCGTCATCGCCGTCGGCGCCAGCCTGCTGGGCCTGTGCCTGGTGTACTTCGCCGGCTTTTCGCACATCGAGGCCGTGCACAACGCCGCCCACGACACCCGCCACAGCGCCGCCTTCCCCTGCCACTGAGTACACCTGATGATCACGCGCATTGCCCGTACCGCGGGCTTCAGCGGGCTGCTTGCGGCCCTGCTGCTGACCCTGCTGCAAAGCTTCTGGGTCGCCCCGCTGATTCTTGAGGCGGAAACCTACGAATCCTCGGCCCCGGCCGCACAGCATGAACATGGTGGCGAAGTGGCCGCCCATGAGCACAGCGCCGAAGCCTGGTCGCCGGAAGACGGTTGGCAGCGGGTGCTATCCACCACCGGTGGCAACCTGGTGGTTGCGGTCGGTTTCGCCCTGATTCTCGCCGCCCTGTACAGCCTGCGCGAACCGAAGCGTCTCGGCACCGGTGCGCTGTGGGGCCTGGCCGGTTTTGCCGTGTTCTGCCTGGCCCCGACGTTGGGGCTGCCACCGGAGCTGCCCGGCACTGCCGCCGCCGACCTGGGGCAACGCCAGGCCTGGTGGATTGGCACAGCCAGCGCCACCGCCGTTGGCCTGGCCTTGCTGGTGTTCGCCCGCCACTGGCTACTGAAGGCGCTGGGCGCCGTGCTGCTGGTACTTCCCCATGTGATCGGCGCTCCACAGCCCGAAGTACATGAAAGCCTGGCTCCCGAAGCACTGGAGACCCAGTTCAAGATGGCTTCCTGGCTGACCAACGCTGCCTTCTGGGTGGCCCTGGGCTTGCTCAGTGCGTGGCTGTTCCGCCGCTCCAGCCAGGCCTGATGCCAGCGTTCTACGCCGGCTTCGGCTGCCGCCGGGACTGCCCGGCGGACACCCTGCAAACCCTGCTGCACCAAGCCCTGGCTAGCCAGGGCCTGGCGCTTGCCGACCTGTGCGGAGTTGCCAGCATCAGCCTCAAGGCCGACGAAGCCGGCTTGCAGCAACTGGCCGCACGCCTTGGCTTGCCCTTGGTGCTGTACCATAGCGCACACCTGCAAGCCTTTGAGCCGCTGCTCAGCCACCGCTCTGCCACAGCCCATGCCCACAGCGGCTGCTGGGGCGTGGCCGAAAGCGCGGCGCTAGCCCTCGCCAGCGAGCAGCCCGGGAGCACAGCCCGGTTGCTGCTGACCCGCCAGGTACTGGGCCCGGCGACCCTCGCACTGGCCTGCTGAAAAATTCGCTCCTCTTTCTTGCAAGGACTTTCCATGACGGTGTATTTCATCGGTGCCGGCCCCGGCGACCCGGAACTGATCACGGTCAAGGGCCAACGGCTGATCCGCCAGTGCCCGGTGATCATCTATGCCGGCTCACTGGTACCTGCTGCCGTGCTCGACGGCCACCAGGCCGAGACCGTGATCAACAGTGCCGAGTTGCACCTGGAGCAGATCATCGCCGCCATGCGCAGCGCGCACGAACAAGGCCAGGACGTGGCCCGGGTGCACAGCGGCGACCCCAGCCTGTACGGCGCCATCGGTGAGCAGATCCGCCACCTGCAGGCGCTGGGCATCGATTACCAGATCATACCCGGGGTCACGGCCACGGCGGCCAGCGCCGCTCTGCTTGGCTGCGAGCTGACCCTGCCACAGGTCGCGCAGACGGTGATCCTCACCCGCTATGGCGACAGTTCGCCAATGCCACCCGGCGAACAACTGGGCGACCTGGCGTGCCATGGCAGCACCCTGGCGATTCACCTGGGGGTCAAGCACCTGTCGCGAATCGTCGAAGAACTGCTACCGCACTATGGCGCGCACTGCCCGGTGGCGGTGGTCCATCGTGCCACATGGCCTGACCAGGACTGGGTGCGCGGCACCCTTGGCGATATCGTCGAACGGGTGGCAGCCAAGGATTTTCGCCGCACGGCACTGATTCTGGTAGGCCACGTGCTCGGGGATACGCCATTCGCCGAGTCGGCCTTGTACCGTGCCGGGCACGCGCACCTGTACCGCCCTGGCGACTGAGCATTGCCAGCATTGCCACGGGCGTAGCAGACTCCGGGTTCACGCCTGCGAACAGGAGTCACACCCATGCTGGAATTACGCCCCAACTGCGAGTGCTGCGATACCGACCTGCCGGGCGACAGCCCGGATGCGCTGATCTGTTCCTTCGAATGCACCTTCTGCCGCACCTGCGCCGACACGCGCCTGCAGGGCCGCTGCCCGAACTGTGCCGGCCAACTGGTGGCCCGCCCGACGCGGGTCGGCCAGGCGCTGGTCAATAACCCCGCTGCCACCCAACGCGTGAACAAAGCACACGCTGCTTGCGCCTGACTCCACACCTCAAACCCGGCATTGCCGCTTTGATAGGGTGATGCCTTTCCCATTACTTGTAGGATTTTTCAACAACAAGCGCGCGGATTATCAACACTTCTATACTCGGCATTACCAAACCTCGGGATTGGTCGTATCTTGCAGCGCTTCCGATTAACCCACTTGCAGACGTATTCCTGAGTGTTCCAGGAAGCGGACCACATCTTGACAGGAGTTTTCCACATGACAACCGTGCTGATCGTCGACGACCACCCCATTGTCCGACTGTCTTTGCGCCTACTACTGGAGCGTGAACGTTTTCATGTCATTGGTGAGGTGGGTAACGGCAGCGAAGTGGCGCAGGTAGCCCGCGATCTGCGCCCGGACGTGGTAGTGCTCGACATCGGCCTGCCCGGCCTGGACGGCATGGAAGTGATCAAACGCCTGCAGTGCCTGGAACCAGTACCCAAGATCATGGTGCTGACCGGGCAAGCCACCGACCTGTACGTGCGCCGCTGCCTGGATGCCGGCATCGGCGCTTTCGTCACAAAGGAAGAAGACCACGAAGCTCTGCTGTTTGCCCTCAAGGCCTTGGTCAAGGGCTATTCGACCTTCCCGCAAATGTCGGTAAACAGCAACTCGCTGGAGAGTGAACCGGTACGCCTGGCCAGCCTGTCGAACCGTGAAATGGAGGTGCTGCGGCGCCTGGCGCGCGGCGAGAACAACAAAAATATCGGCACCTGTATGAACCTAAGTGCCAAGACCATCAGCACCTACCGGGGCCGCATCATGGAAAAGCTCAAGACCGAATCGCTGGTTGAAATGGTCGACCTGGCCAAACGCAACAGCGTCTACTGAGCGCTCGGCCGCCATGAAGCGCCTGCTGGCGTGCATGCTCCTGGCCATCGGCCTGTCCGGCCCCGCCGCGCTGCTGGCCGACAGCGAACCTCGCCAACTGCTGGCGCGCTCGGTCAGCGCCGCAGCCCCGTTGCAACTGTCCAGCCAAGACCGGGCTTGGCTGCAGCAACGCCAATACCTGGTGCTGGGCAGTTCGCGCCCCGACTATCCGCCCTTCGAACTCAACGCCAGCCTGCGGGACTACGAAGGCATTAGCGCAGACTACGCCGGCATCATTGCCGAGCAGCTGGGCATAAACGTCGAAGTACGGCGGTTCGACAACCGCCACGAAGCCATCGCTGCGTTGCGTGAGGGCAGTATCGACCTGCTGGGCAGCTCCAATGCCTTCGAGGCGGCAGATGCCCAGCTTGACCTGAGTACCCCGTATGCCGACGACATGCCCGTCATCGTCACCCGCGAAGGAACCAGCCTAAAGAACACACCGGACCTCGCCGGCCTGCGCCTGGCGATGGTCGATCACTACCTGCCAGCCAGCACCGTACGCAATCTGTACCCCAAGGCGCAGTTAAGCCTGTACCGCTCGACCCTGGCCGGGCTGGCCGCTGTCGATCTGGGCGAGGCCGATGCCTACCTGGGCGATGCCATCAGCACCGATTTCACGATTGGCAAGAGTTACCAGGGCACGCTGAGAATCGACCACTTCTGCCAGGTCCCTGCGGGGGCATTTGCCTTTGCCCTGGCCAGCGACAACCCTCGCTTGCGTCGGTTGGTCGACATGGCGCTAGCGCGCATCACCGACAGCGAGCGGCTGAATATCCTGCGCCGCTGGAGCAGTGGCCACACCAGCCTGCTGCTGCAGCGCCATCTCACCGCCTTGAGCAAGGAAGAGGAAGCCTGGATCGCGGCCCACCCCAACATCAATGTTTTGGTAAACACCTCGTTGGCGCCACTGACGTTCAACGACGCCGAACACCGCCCAACCGGCATCACACTTGACCTGCTGAAACAGATTTCGCTGCGCACAGGGCTGCACTTCAGCGCGGTCGAAAGCGACTCGGCGCAGGCGATGGTCGAGCGCCTGGCCCGTGGCGATGCACAAATGATTGGCGCCTTGGGCTATGGCGCGGATCGCGCGAAACAACTGCGCTATACCCGTCCCTACCTGGTCAGCCCACGCGTTCTGGTTGCCCGTAGCGACAGTACTTTCCCGGCACAGGCCAAGGCGCTGGATGGCCAGCGCATCGCCGTGGTACGCGGCTCGCCGCAGCGGGCGCTGCTGCAACAACGCTACCCGCAGGCCCGGCTGGTGGAAGTGGACAACCCGCTCGGTCTCATGGAGGCCGTGGCCGGTGGGGCTGCCGACGTTGCCCTTAGCAGCCATATCAATGCCGCCTACTACATCAGCCATGTCTTCAAGGGCCGCTTGCGCATCGCCAGCGTGCTGGACGACGACCCGGCCATTGCCGCTTTCGCCGTGGCCGCGGACCAGCCGCAGCTACAGGCCATCCTCGACAAGGCACTGCTGAGCATTCCACCCGAAGAGCTCGACCAGCTGGCCAACCGCTGGCGCACCAGCACCTTGGTCAGCGATAGCCCTTGGCGCGACTACCGCACCCTGGCCTTGCAGGTACTGGTTTTGTCGGCCCTGCTGCTGGCGGGCGTGGTGTTCTGGAACAGCTACCTGCGCAAGCTGATCAACCAGCGCACCGAGGCCCAGCACGCGCTGCAGGCGCAGCTGGCCTTGAGCCGCGGCCTGCTGGAACAGCTGCGTCAGACCAAGGACGACGCCGAACAGGCCAGCCAGACCAAAAGCACCTTCCTGGCCACCATGAGCCATGAAATCCGTACCCCGATGAATGCCGTGATCGGCCTGCTGGAGCTGGCCCTGGAAGACAGCCGGAAGGGGCGTTGCGACGCCCAGACCCTTCAGACTGCCCATGACTCGGCCATCGGCCTGCTTGAGCTGATTGGCGATATTCTCGACATTTCCCGTATTGAATCTGGGCACATTACCCTGCAACCGGTACCTACAAACCTGGTCGAGCTGGTACGCGCTACAGTACGGGTGTTCGAAGGCAACGCTCGGGCCAAAGGCTTGCATCTGCACGCAGCACTGCCTGCCGAGCCGGTCTGGGTGCTGGCAGACCCGCTGCGGCTCAAGCAGATCCTGTCCAACTTGATCAGCAACGCCATCAAGTTCACCGACCGCGGCGAAGTACAGGCCAGTTTGCTGACACCTCCAACTGGGGGGGGCAGTAGCCAGTCTATCGACCTGTCTGTGCGTGACACCGGCATCGGCATCAGCCCCGTTGATCAGGCCCGGCTGTTCAACACCTTCGTGCAGGCTGATGGACCGCGGGCACGCCAAGGGGCGGGCTTGGGGCTGGTGATCAGCCGCACCTTTGCCGAACTCATGGGCGGCAACTTGAGCCTGCAAAGCGTCGAAGGTGTCGGCACCAAGGTGCAAGTCAGCCTGCAATTGCCAGCCTGCCCGGCACCGCAACCTGTTGAGCAGCACACCCCGGCAGCCGAAAGCAGCAGTGGCCCGCTGAATATCCTGGTAATCGACGACTACCCTGCCAACCTGCTGTTGCTGGAGCGACAACTGCACACCCTGGGCCATCACGTGACCCTGGCAGAAAATGGCCAGGTCGCGCTGGAGCGCTGGCAGGCAGGGCATTTCGACCTGGTGATCACCGACTGCAGCATGCCGGTGATGGACGGCCACGAACTCACCCGCCGCATTCGCAGCCTTGAAGCCGAACGCGGCCTGCCGGCGTGCCAGATCCTCGGCGTGACTGCCAATGCCCAGGCCGAAGAACGTGACCGATGCCTGGCCAGCGGCATGAACGAATGCCTGTTCAAACCGATCGGCCTGCGCACACTCAAGGCTCACCTGCCCCAAGCCCGCAGCGCCCAAGAGCCGACGCCGCGCAGTAGCGGCTTCAACTTGGCTGAACTGCGCCACCTGACTCAGGACGACAGGCAACTGACGCGGCATCTGCTGGAACAGCTTTCAATAAGTGTCGGCGAAGATCTCGCCTCTTTGCGCGCGTTGGGACCCGAGGCCTCCGATGAGGCCGTTCGCACCCTGGCTCACCGCATCAAGGGCGGCGCGAAGATGATAAGGGTGCGCGGCGTGGTCAAGGATTGCGAAGCCATCGAGAACGCTCATGCGCGGGGCCTGCCAACGGTTGATCAACGTGAACAACTGCAAATCAGCCTGCAAGCCCTGCTGAACGAGCTCAGCGACGCACTCAATGCAGTTGAAGCGTCGAGCTGATCTGGCTGATGGCATCCACCACGTGCCGCGAACCCTGCTGGATTTCCATGATCACCGTACCGGCCTCATTGGCCAGTGCAACCCCATGACCGGTGCGGGTCAAACTCGACTGCATGCTGGCCACGGCCAGCAGTGACAGGTCGTGGTTCTGCCGCACGACATCGACGATTTCCAGGGTGGCCTTGCTGGTCCGCGCCGCCAGGTTGCGCACCTCGTCGGCCACCACGGCAAAACCGCGCCCGTGATCCCCGGCTCGGGCAGCCTCGATGGCCGCGTTCAGGGCCAGCAGGTTGGTCTGGTCGGCAATGCCCCGTATGGTCAGCACGATCTGGCCGATCACATCTGACTGCTTGCTCACGGCATCGATGCTGCGTGCAGCCTCGTTCAGCTCATGGGAAATCTGCTCGATCACCTGCACCGTCTGCTGCACCACCTCGGTGCCCTTGCGCGCACAGGCATCGGTCTGCATGGAACTGGCATGGGCGGCGTCGGCGGCGGTTTGCTGGGTACTGACCTGACGGGTGATGTCACTGGCGAACTTCACCACTTTGTACAAGCGGCCCTTGCTGTCGAATATCGGGTTGTAGGAGGCCTCCAGATAGACCATCTGGCCCTGCTTGTTGATGCGTTCGAAGCGGTGCGAATGGTACTCGCCGCGGTTGAGCGATGCCCAGAACTCACGGTACTCGGCCGATTCGCGCTCCTGCGGCAGGCAAAACAACCCGTGATGACGGCCAACTACCTCGTCCAGGCGATAGCCCATGGTGTCGAGGAAGTTCTGGTTGGCCTTGATCACACGGCCTTGCGGGGTGAACTCGATCACTGCCATGGAGCGACCGATGGCCTTGAGCAGGCTCTCGCTCTCGTGCTCCTGCACGACCCGCTGACTGATGTCGGCTGCCACCTTGATCACGCTGGTTACCTGGCGCTGTTCGTCCAGCACCGGCATGTAGCTGGCCTCCAGCCAAACCTCGCGGCCGGCCTTGTCGAGGCGTTCGAACGTACCGCTGATCGCCTTGCCCTGGCCCAGTTCACGCCACAGCTGCTGGTACTCGGCAGTTTGCGCATAGCCCGGTTCGCAGAATAACCGATGGTGTTTGCCCCGCAGCTCGTCTGCGCTGTAGCCCATGGCCTGGCAAAAACGCTCGTTGGCATCGAGAATGGTGCCATCAGGGGCGAACTCGATCATCGCCATCGAACGGCTGATCGCCGCCAATTTGGCTTGCGTGCCGCTCAAGGCCTGGTGAGTGCGCTGGATCTCAACCAAATCGGATTTGCGATGGAAATCGAACATGACGCCGGGCTCCTTTATGCGCGGTGTCCTGAGCATAGATCGCCGTTGGCGCCGTGCAAGCACAGTGCTATCACTTTAGGATTACTACATTGATATGACAGAACGCGCCTGCACAGGCACGAGTTCTCGCTACGAACTCTCGCGCACCATCAGCTCAAAGCCCAGATCCTGTTGCGTATCCGCCACCCGCTTGCCATCGAGCAACGCCAGCAGCGCCTGCGCCGCGCCACGCCCGACTGCGGCCCGGGGCGTGCGAATCGAGGTCAGGCGCGGCACCATGTGTGCCGAAGCGGGCAAGTCGTTGAACCCCACCATGGCCACCTGACGTGGCACTTCCACCCCTTGGCGCAGTGCCTGCAGCACCGCCCCTTGGGCCAGGTCGTCGTTGCAGAAGAAGATACCGTCGACATCCGGCGACTGTTGCAGCAACTGGCTGAACAGCACACTGCCCAAGGCAATCGACGAAGGCTCCGGCGCCAGTACCTCCAGCTCGGCCGCCTGCAAACCGGCCTCGGCCAACGCCTGGCGGAAACCTTCGGCCCGCTGCATTACCCGTGGATCGAGCTGCGCGGCAATGAACGCCAGGCGTTTGCGCCCACGCTCGATCAAATGCCTGGCCGCAGCGCGCCCGGCCTGCTGCTGGGAAAAGCCTACCGACAATGCCCCAGGCTCGCCATTGAGCTCCATCATGTGCACACACGGCACACCGCTGGCGGCCAGCATCTGCCGCGCCGCGTCGCTGCGCTCGAAACCGGTCAACAGCATGCCGCAGGGCTGGTACGCCAGGTAATTGCGGATCAGGTTCTCTTCTTCGGCAAGGTCGTAGTGATAGTTGCCAATCAGCACTTCGAGGCCACGCGGGCGCATGACCTCGTGAATGGCTTCCAACGTGTCGATGAACAATTGGTTGGACAACGACGGGATTAACACCACCACCGACTGGCTGCGGGCCGAGGCCAGGGCGCGGGCCGCCGGGTTGGCCACGTAGCCCAGGCTCGCCGCTGCAGCGACGACCTTTTCGACCAGTTCAGGCGCAACCGTGCTGACCCCGCGCAGGGCGCGCGAGGCGGTAATCGGGGAAACCCCGGAAAGCCTGGCAACTTCGGCCAGGGTGGGACGACCTGTAGTACGGGAGCCGGTGCGGGACATGGATGTTGTAATTTTACTACTTGCAAGGATAGGGAACGGCCACTAAGGTAGCGCTGTCTCAGGACGCAGGCAATGTAATCTTTGGCAGCAGCCCGCACGCGCTCGCTACCAGGCGTCCATACTGCGTAAGGACAAGACCAATAACACCGGGGAGGTAGCTGTTCGTCGGCGACGAGACAGCGCTATCTCACCCCGCAGGAGGTACTGATGAATTCTCCCCTGTCCGCCATCGTGGTGATGGGCGTGGCCGGTTGCGGCAAAAGCTGCATCGGCGCTGCCATTGCTGCCCGAAGCGGCGGCCGCCTGATCGAAGGCGACGCTTTCCACCCTGCCGAAAACATCCGCAAGATGAGCGATGGCATCCCGCTGGACGACAGTGACCGCGCCGGCTGGCTGGTGCGCCTTGGCCAGGAGTTGCAGGCCACCACCCAGGCTGGGGAGCGCCCGATCCTGACCTGCTCGGCACTCAAGCGCCGCTACCGCGACACCCTGCGCGACGCCATGCCAGAACTGGTGTTCGTGTTCCTCGAACTGTCGCCCGCCGAGGCGGAAAAACGCGTATTGGCCCGGCCCGGGCACTTCATGCCGGCTAGCCTGATCGACAGCCAGTTTGCCGCTCTGGAATCGCCACGCGGCGAGCCACTGACGCTGGCGCTGGACGCTACCCAGCCCATAGACGCACTCGCCGAAGCGGTGGACCGCTGGCTAAAGCGCTGCGGTGAGCAGGGGCTGGCGCAAACCGCCTGACCCCGGCGGCTTTCCCGGCTCACCAAAGACAGCGCTACCTTGACCCGTGAGTGCGGGCAAAGTTCCAAGACGCTACGCCAAAAACAACGATAAGATCGAGGCCTTCAAACCATGTTCGGACTGGCTACTGACACCTTCCTGCTGCTCGATGCGCTGGTTACCATCGTCGGGCTGATCCTGCTGATCACCCACTTCAAAGTGCACCCCTTCGTCGCCCTCACCCTTGCGGCCGGCTTCCTTGGCCTGACCTCCGGCATGCCGGTGGCCAAGGTAATGAAGTCGTTCCAGGATGGTTTTGGCGGTGTGCTCGGCTTCGTCGGCATCGTGCTCGCCCTGGGCACCATGCTGGGCAAACTGATGGCCGACTCTGGAGGTGCCGACCAGATTGCACAAACCCTTATCCGCGCCTTCGGCAAGAAGAACGTGCATTGGGCGATGATGTTCGCCGCCTTCCTGGTGGGCATTCCGCTGTTCTTTGAAATCGGCTTTGTGCTGCTGATTCCGCTGGTGTTCATTGTGGCGCGGCGTTCCGGCGTATCGCTGGTCAAGATCGGCATCCCGCTGCTGGCCGGCCTGTCGGTGGTGCACGGCCTGGTGCCGCCACACCCGGGCCCATTGCTGGCGATCGGTATTTTCCACGCTGATATCGGCAAGACCATCTTCTACGGCCTGATCGTCGCCCTGCCCACCGCGATCATCGCCGGGCCGCTGTTCGGCAACTTCATTTCCCGCTACATCCCGGGCAACCCGTCCCAGGAGCTGATGGACCAGATCGCCAAGGAGTCCGACCAGGGCAACCTGCCAAGCTTCAGCATCACCCTGATTACCGTGCTGCTACCCGTAGCGTTGATGTTGCTGAAAACCTTCGCCGACGTGGTACTGCCGGCCGAGCACATCGTGCGCCAGTGGATGGACCTGATCGGCCACCCCATTACCGCCCTGCTCGCGGCCCTGCTGCTAGCCTTCTACACCTTTGGTTCGGCCCGCGGCTTCAATCGCCAGCAGATCATGAAGATGCTTGACCAGAGCCTGGCCCCCACGGCCGCCATCGTGCTGATCGTGGGTGCTGGCGGTGGCTTCAAGCAGATGCTGGTGGACACCGGCGTGGGCAACGTGATCGGGCAGATGGCCGTGCAGGCGGAGATTTCGCCCATCATGCTGGCCTGGCTGGTGGCAGCGGTAATCCGCATCGCGACCGGCTCTGCCACGGTCGCTACCATTACCGGTGCAGGTATTGTCGCACCGGTAATCGAACTGGTCCCGGGTGTGAACCGTGAGTTGCTGGTGCTGGCCACCGGTGCTGGCTCGTTGATCCTGTCGCACGTGAACGACGCCGGCTTCTGGCTGGTGAAGCAGTATTTCAACATGACCGTAGCGGAAACCTTCAAGACGTGGAGCATGATGGAAACCATCCTCTCGGTGGTTGGCATCATCTTCATCATGTTGTTGGCGCAGGTGGTGTAACCGTTTATCGGGGTAATGGCACCTTGATGCTTTGGGTAGGGCCAAAGGAAATCATGAGACCTATCCGAAGCAAAGGAGCCTGCCATGCCCCGCTCAAGCATTCTGCTGATTGCCCTGCTCGCCTCGCCAATGGCCCTGGCCGCCGGCACTGGCCCCACCTACCCTGACGACCCACACAACCCGGCGCCACGGCCGGGCGTGGACAGCACCCTCAACCCGATCGAAAAGCCCATGCCGCGGGATACTGACACGCGCATCCAAGGTAACGACCCGGAAAGCCCACCGGCCAAGCAGAACGACAACCGCGATCTGCCGGGGATGGATGGCAGTGGCTCGGAGGGGAGCGGATATCAGGGAAACAGCGGTACCAGTACAGACAACCCCTGACTACGCTAACCAGTGGTCCACCTTAAAAAATCGCAGGGGTTGGTGTATGCCTGTACTGGCCTTTTCGCGGGCATGCCCGCGAAAAGGCCGACATGGGCAGTAAAGATTGATGAATTACCACTGGCGTTTGTCTGGGCGTGTCAGCCCCAGCTTCTCGATCCTGTAACGCAACATGTCCCGCGACAACCCGAGCATCCGCGCCGATTTGGTCACATTCCAGTCCGTACGGTCCAGGGTCTTGCACACCAGGTCGCGTTCCATGTCCGGCAGGCTGGTGCCTGGCTCCGGGTCGTGCCGTGGCATCTCGAACATCGCTGGCGCCGGTTGCTGCACCAATGGCTCGTCAATCAAGGTCATGCACAGGTTCAACTGGTGCGCCTGCACCACCTCGTTCGGCGCCAGCAGCACGGTCTGCTCCAGCATGTTGCGCAGTTCGCGCACGTTTCCAGGCCAGCTATAGCCCAGCATCAGGCTCTCGGCCTCGGCGGAAAACCGCAGGTTTGGCTTGCCGTAACGCCGGCCATGGTGGGCCAGGAAATGCCTTGCCAGTAACAGGATGTCCTGGCCACGGGCATACAGGCGCGGCACCTTTATGGCGATTATGCGCAGGCGGAAGAACAGGTCGCGGCGGAACTTGCCTTGCTGCACCATCTGCTCCAGGTTGCAGTTGGTGGCACTGATCACCCGCAGGTCTACCTTGCGCTCCTTCACCGCACCAATCCGGCGGATACTGCGATCCTCCAGCAGCTTGAGCAGTTTGGCCTGCAGCACCAGGTCCATTTCGCCGATTTCGTCGAGAAACAAGGTACCGCCGTCGGCGGCCTCTACCAGGCCCAGCCGTCGCTCCTTGGCATCGGTGAATGCGCCCTTCTCGTGGCCGAACAGTTCGGCTTCCAGCAGGTTGGCAGGGATTGAGGCGCAGTTGAACTCGATGAATGGGCCTTTGGCGCGAGAACCATCAAAATGCAGGGCGCGCGCCACCAGCTCCTTACCCGTCCCGGTCTCACCTTCGACCAGCACCGGTGGCAAATCGTCGCTGGCCATACGCCGCTCGGCATCCAGCACCTGGCGCAGGGTGTGCTTGAGGGTGAGCATCACCGACGACTCGCCGATCAACGCCTGCAACCCAGACTTCTGCGCCTCGCGCTCCTGGTAGAACGACAGCGTGCGCTCCATGCGCTCGGCAGCCAGTGCCTTGTCCAGGGTCAATTTAAGCTCGGCAAGCACTACCGGCTTGGTCAGATAATGGAAGGCGCCCTCCTTCATCGCCTGCACGGCATCTTCGACATTACCGTAGCCGGTCATCATGATCACTTTCAGGCCCGGCACCTGCACCACCAGGCTGCGCAGCAGGTCGTGCCCGCTCATGCCTGGCAATGAGTTGTCAGTCAGCACCGCGTCGGGCTGGGCCCGCTTGACCTGCTCCAGCGCAAGCTCGGCGCTGTGGCACACGGTGACCTCGAAGCCCTTGAGGCTGAGGTAGGTGCGAATGTTGTCAGCGAGGATTTCATCATCCTCGACTACCAGGATGCTGTGCTCCATGGTCCCCTCCCGCTGCGATATTGAATGTAAGGCTGACGCGGGTTCCTTCCTCTTCGCGGCTGCTCAGGCTGACCGAGCCGCCAAAACGTTCCATGATGCGCTTGACCAGGGCCAGGCCTACACCGAGGCCGCCCTGCTTGGTCGTGAAGAACGGCTTGAACACCATCCGCTCCTGCTGTTGGCTCATGCCTTTGCCGGTGTCGGTGAGCACGAACTCGGCACGCTGGCCGTCCTTGACATTGACCTGGGCGGTCAGCATGCCGCCTGCCGGCATGGCCTCCAGGGCATTGGAGAACAAGCTGTTGAGAATCTGCGTGAGCTGCAGCGGCTGACTGGCCACCCACTGCTCATCAGGCCCTTCGAAATGAAAGCGCACCCCGTTGCGCTCGATCTGCTGGACGAACGCCAGGTGGGTGTCCTCGATGGCCGCCACCAGGTCCACCGCCTCGGCCTCGTCGCTGAGCGGGCGCAACGACACCAGCAGGTCGCGTACCCAGCGCGACATGCGGTCCACCTGGCTGATGATGTCGGTAATGTTCTTCTGCGCTGCGGGGTTGGCGATTTCCTGGGCCAGTTCGGCGCTGGAACGGATATTGGCCAGTGGGTTGCGCAGGCTGTGCGCCACTGCAGACGACATCTCGCCCAGTGCCACGTAGGTTTCACTGGCCACCAGCCGGTCCTGTTGCAGGTTCAGCATCTGCGCCGCCCGGCGCACAATCCAGAACAGCCCGAAGTAGATCAACGCCCCGCCTACCAGGGTCGAAGCCCAGATCAGCACGTAGCCGCGCTGGATGCGTCGTATCAGGTCTTGCGGCTCCTTGTAGATCTCCACCATGGCCATTACCTGTTCGCCCTGGCTATCGAACAGCGGAATGTAGTTCTCGATGAACAGGTAGCGCGGTTGACGCAGAAACTTCTGCTCTTCGCGGTCATCCTCGGCCTTGTGGTAGCTGGCCGACACCGCCTTGCGCGAGCGGAAGGCGCGATCCAGATCGCTATCGGCTTCTATCCGCTTGCCGATCAGCTCGACGTTGGTGGACCAGACGATGGTGCGGTCGCGGGCGTATACATTGGCCAGCAAGGTATCAGGCAGGTGCTCGACATGGTCGAGAAATTCGACCCGGGTCGATTCGGCCAGCGCCGGGGTGAACTGCAAGTGCTGCTGGTCCAGGCGCGGGTCGAGCAGTTCACCCATGGTGGTGCCCGGTGGCAACTGCGAATGGCGTACCTCGGCCTGGGCCATGGCCTGAATGAACTGCGCGGTCAGCATCGCATCACGCTGCACGCTATCGCGGACCACAAAGCGCGTGGACACATAACCCAGCCCGCCCGCCACCGCCGTGATGATCAACAGGCTGATGACCGAAAACCAGCGCAACAGGTTGAACTCACGCAATGGCACGGCCAGACCGCTGGCAGTCGCACTGGCCTTGTCGCGAACGTCGTTTTCCAGCATCTGCATCGCGTGGTTCCCGCACAAGGCGTCCGTTCAGAAATGCATCAAGGCCAACCAACAGCAGCCAGTTGATAGCACCCCGCCTGGGCAGCCATAAGCTGCCATGTGTCGCGTGTCGCGCTTCGCCTATCACGCTGCAAGAACTCGGCCAGCGCACAGTACAAATCAAAAAATCATATATCTCAGCACCTTAGGTGGTCTTTTTAAAAATCACCTAAAGATCAGGCCCCACATTTGGGTACTAATGACCAAAAAACAATTAATTCATTTAAATCAATAGCTTGTGATGATTTCTTAAAGCCATTTAACAATTCGTCGCCAAGCGGAAATTCAACGACACTCGCGTACCATGGCCTTCACTGCTGCTGAGCCTGACCGTGCCGCCGAAGCGTTCCATGATGCGTTTCACCAGCACCAGCCCCACCCCCAACCCACCCTGTTTGGTGGTAAAGAACGGCCGGAAGGCCATGCGCTGCTGCTGTTCGTTCATACCCTTGCCGTTGTCAGACAGGCGCAGGGTCAGGCTGCGCCGGTCATGGCGCACCACCTCGATACGCAGCCGTCCGCCCTGCTCCATCGATTCCAGCGCATTGGCGATCAGGCTGCTGAAAATCTGCCGCAGTAACGCCGGATGCCCCAATACCTGGACCGCCGGTAACGGTTGCAGGTCCAGGCTCACCCCGCCACGCGCCAACTGCACGGCGTAGCTCTGCAGGCTCTCTTGCAAGGCCAGCGGCAAGTCCACCGCGACCGCCTCATCGTTCAGTGGGCGCAGCGACTGCAGCATCTGGCGGATCCACTGCGACATGCGGTCAACCTGGCTGATGATGTCGTTGATATTGCGCTGTGCCGGCCCTTCGTCGAACGCCTGGGCCAGCTCGGCACTGGAGCGGATACTGGCCAGCGGGTTGCGCAGGCTGTGGGCCACCGCCGAGGACACCTCGCCCAGTGCCACATAGGTTTCGTTGTTGATCAGCCGCTTCTGCTGCACTGCCAGCAACCGCGCAGCGCGGTGCATGATGCCGTACAGGCCAACGTAGACCAGTGCGGCGCCGACGGTGATCGCCAGCCAGATCAGTATCAGGCCATGCTCGATGCGCACGATCAGGTCATGGGGCTCTTTATAGATCTCGACCATGGCCGTGACATGCTCGCCATCAGCAGCGAACAGCGGAATGTAGTTTTCGATGAACAGCTGCTCGGGCGGGGTGACAAACTTCTGCTCGGCGCGGGCCTCTTCGAAGTTGTGGTAGCTGGCCGAGACTCGCATCTTGTACTCGAAAGCCCGCTCCAGGTCGTCGTCGCTGTCAATCAGCTTGCCAATCAGCGCCGGGTTGGTGGACCAGATCACCATACGGTCGGGGGCATAGATATTGGCCAGCAGCATGTCTGGCAGGTGGGCGATATGGTCAAGAAACTCGCCGCGGGCCTTGCGCCGGGCATCCGGGTCGACGTCCGGCAGGTTGCTGCGGTCGGTGCGCGGGTCCAGCAGCTCGCCCATTGTGCGCACGTTGGGGATCGACACATGGCGCACTTCGGCGTCGGCGATGGAGGTGATGAATTGTGCCGTGAGCAAGGCATCACGCTCAACGCTCTCATCGATGATGAATCGGCTGGAAATCAGCCCCAGGCCGACAGCCACCGAAAGGATGATGGCGAGGCTGACCCAGGCATACCAGCGCAACAGGTTGAACGGCTTGCGTGGGGCTGTCAGCTCGTTACCGGCAGGCACTTCGATGGCGTCGGAACGGGGGGCGATGTCCATGGCGGGCTCCACAGCTGGGCACCTTCAGAAGGTTATAGCCCAGACCAGGGGAAACCGTAGTGCTAAATTGATGGCAACCGCCGAAGGGTACAGGGACCGCGTAACCTCTGACAGGCAATTACAGTGGCGAATCATTCGCCAACCCCTGCAGCTTGCGGTATTCGCGCAGCACCGTGGGCACATAGCGCCGGGTCTCGGCAAACGGCGGCACGGCGCCGCGCCGCATCACGGCGTCCGGCCCAGCGTTATAAGCTGCCACGGCCAGGGTGATGTCGTTGTCGAAGAGGGTAAGCATCTGCTTGAGGTATCGTGCCCCGCCCTGCACGTTGTCCTCAGGGTCCAGGCGGTCTTCCACGCCCATTTCGCGGGCGGTATCCGGCATCAGTTGCATCAACCCTACTGCCCCCGCCCGCGAACGGGCCTTCGGGTTGTAGCCGGACTCGGCCTTGATCAGCGCATGCAGCAGGGCCGGTGGCACGTTGTGGATGCGCGCTGCCGTGGCGACCACCTCGGCGTAAGGGCGGCCAGTGATCATCTGCGCATTGGCCGGGCCAGCCTGGGCCGCCTGTTCGCTGATCACCTTTTCATAGTGGCGCCCGGGTCGATGGACGTTGGTCAGTACGTAGCCGCCCTTGGCATCGATGGAGATGTACACATCGGCCTGGGCGGCACCTGCCGCCAGCCAGATCAAACCGAGGATGAGTCCACGCATGACGGTTGCCTCTTCGTCGTGGCCCCCGAAGTGGGGGAAATGCCCCGGAAAACCCGAGGTCGATGACCACGACGCAAGCACTGTGCCGCTTCCTGTACCGCATGGCGCAAGGCCCCGAGGCAGACGTGCACGGCTGTTGCATGGTGCTTGGCAACCCGTGTCCCCATGCAGTGGAGGGCTTCACCATGCAGTGCAGAACCAAACCGCAACGTGGCTTCACCCTGCTCGAACTCCTGGTGGTGCTGGTGGTGCTCGGCCTGTTGGCCGGCATCGTCGCACCCAAGTACTTCAGCCAGCTCGGTCGCTCCGAAGCCAAGGTGGCGCGGGCGCAGATAGAAGGGCTGAGCAAGGCGCTGGATTTATATCGCCTGGAGGTCGGCCACTACCCCAACAGCGAGCAAGGCCTGCAGGCCCTGGTAATCGCCCCCAGTGGCGAAGCGCGCTGGACCGGCCCGTACCTGCAGAAGGCCGTGCCCCAGGACCCATGGGGCCGCCCTTACATTTACCGGCAACCTGGCGAAAACGGTGGTGAATACGACCTGCTGTCGATGGGCAAGGACGGCCAGCCCGGCGGTGACGGGGAAAACGCCGAAATTACCAGCTGGCAGTAAGGAGAGTCGCCATGCGCTACAGCCTCAAGGCCCTGGGCAGACAGGGCGTGGTGCAGTTGCAGATCGACGCCGAGGACGCCGACCAGGCCCGCCGCCAGGCCGAGGACCAAGGCTTGCGCGTGCTCAGCCTGCGCAGCAACGGCGGCGCCTTGCGCGGTATGGCCTGGCGACGCGAAGCGGCATTCGACCTGGTGCTGTTCAGCCAGGAACTGTCGACCCTGCTCAATGCCGGCCTGCCGCTGATCGACGCACTGGAGAGCCTGGCAGAAAAGGCCCCTGCATCTGCCACACGTAAGGTGCTGGCCGAGTTGGTACGCCAGCTGTACGAAGGCCGTTCGCTGTCCCAGGCCCTGGGCCAGCAACCGCGGATATTTCCGCCGCTGTACGTGGCGCTGGTGCAGTCCAGCGAACGCACCGGTGCTCTGGGCGACGCCCTCACGCGCTACATCAGTTATCGCCAGCGCCTGGACCTGGTACGGCAGAAGCTGGTGGGGGCCTCGGTCTACCCGTTGCTGCTGTTGCTGGTGGGTGGCGGCGTGGTGCTGTTCCTGCTCGGCTATGTGGTGCCGCGTTTCAGCCAGGTGTTCGAGGGCATGGGTACCGAATTGCCTTGGCTGTCACGGGTGTTGATGCAGATCGGGCTATTTTTGCATGCCCAGCAACTGCCGCTGGCGCTGGGCACGGTCGTTGGGGGCACGGTGTTGTGGCTGTTACGCCGCCACCCACGGGTACGGCGCTGGGCATCCTGCCAGTTGCGCCGCCTGCCGGCGCTGCATCAACGCTTGATGATGTACGAGCTGGCGCGCTTCTATCGCTCGTTGGGCATCCTGCTGCAAGGCGGCATTCCCATCCTCACCGCCATGGGCATGGCCCGCGGCCTGCTCGGCAGCGCAGCAGCCCAGGGCTTGGGCCAGGCCAGCCAACGGGTGGGCGAAGGGCTGCCATTGTCCGATGCGCTGGAGGCCGGGCACCTGGTTACCCCCGTGTCGCTGCGCCTGCTGCGGGCCGGCGAGCAATCCGGCAACCTGGGCGAGATGCTGGAACGCTGCGCCGACTTCCATGACCAGGAAATCGGCCGCTGGGTGGAATGGTTCGTGAAACTCTTCGAACCGCTGCTGATGACGTTCATCGGCCTGCTGATCGGCCTGATCGTGATCCTGATGTACATGCCGATCTTCGAACTGGCCTCAAGCATTCACTGAATGGCCAGGCCCAGGCTCTCGCGCAGAGTGCTGCCTTCGTAGGCCGTACGGTACACCCCGCGCTCTTGCAGCAGCGGCACCACCTGCTGGGTAAACCGGCGGAACTGCCCGGGGTGGCCGATGTAGATGTTGAAGCCATCCAGCGCCCGCGCCTCGAACCACTCGGTCATTTTTTCCGCTACCGTTTCGGCCGAGCCAACGAAGGCCCCTGGGCGCAGCTTGCGCCCGAATTCCACCGCCTGGCGCAAGCTGAACCCCTGCTCCCGGGCCTGGTCAGCGATGCGCTTGGCGTTGGTGAAGAAACTGCTGCGTGCGTGCTCCAGGCTTTCCTGGGGGAACGGCGCATCAAGGTCGTACTGGCTGAAGTCGTGCCAGCCGAAATTGCGCCCGAATTCCTTGAGGGCCAGCTCGAAGCTATGGTCCTGCTGGTGGTAATGGCGTTCGATCTCGCGGGCGTGTTCGTCGGTATCGCCCACGTAGATCTCGGCACCAGGCAATACCAGCAGTTGCTCGGGGTCGCGCCCCAGCCGCGCAGCGCGGTCTTTCACATCGCGGTAGAACGCCTGGCCCTGCTCGATGCTGGCGGCATGAGTGAAAATGACATCTGCCGTGGCCGCCCCAAGCTCGCGCCCTTGCTGCGAGTCGCCCGCCTGGAAGATCACCGGCTGGCCCTGGGGGGAACGCTGGATATTCAGCGGCCCTACGACCGAGAAGTGCTCGCCCTTGTGGTTCAGGGCATGCATTCGGCTTGGGTCGAGAAATTGCCCGGTCGCGCGGTTGCGCGGGAACGCGCCGTCTTCATAGGAGTGCCACAGCCCCTGCACCACAGCCACATGTTCCAGGGCACGGGCATACCGGGTGTCGTAGTCGTAGTGCTCGTCACGGCCATAGTTGCCAGCGGTACCGGCGTCACCACTGGTGACCACGTTCCAGCCAGCGCGGCCCTTGCTGATCAGGTCCAGCGAGGCCAGGCGGCGGGCGACGTTGAAGGGTTCGTTGTAGGAGGTGGTCAGGGTACCGACCAGGCCGATGTTGCGGGTAGTCACTGCCAGTGCCGAGAGCAGGGTCAGCGGCTCCAGACGGTTGAGATAGTGCGACGGCGAGCCGGGGGTGATGTACTGGCTGTCGACGATGAAGATGAGGTCGAACAGCGCCGCTTCGGCCTGGCGGGCGATGTCGATGTACCAGTCGATATTGACGCTGGCGTCGGCGGGCAGCTCCGGGTCCAGCCACAGGTTGTGCCGGCCTGGGCCGCCGCAGCCCATGGTCAGGGCACCAAGCTTGATTTTGCGAGTAGTCATGGTCATTCCTCAAAAAGGTTCTGCCTGTACCGGCCCTATCGCCGGCAAGCCAGCTCCCACAGGAGCCCCTAAGGCCGAAGCCCAACGGAGTACCTGTGGGAGCTGGCTTGCCGGCGATAGGGCCATTACAGAAGTGCTTAGTGGTCGAGCGCTGCCGCGAACGAGGTATCGAACAGGCTCGACGCCGGGTAGTTCTTGATCAGCCCCAGCCCGGCAAAGAAGTCCACGGTCTTCTGCGCATCCACGATCACCTGCGGGTTCAGCGGCGCGACATCGGTACGGGCGCGGGCAAACCAGATGCGGGCAATGCCGCGGTCGGCACGGGTGCGTTTGGCCCAGGCATCGGCATAAGCCTCGGTATGGGCCGGGTCGCTCAGGGTCCAGTCACGGGCCTTTTTCAGGCGCTGCAGAAAATCACTGATCTGCGCCCGCTTGGCCTCCACCGCCTTGGCATTGGCCACCACGAAGCTCTGCGCCGGGATCAGCCCTTCAGCCGTGGCCAGCACCCGTGCCCCTTGGCGTTCCTGCTGAGTAACATAGGGCTCCCAGGTCGCGATCACGTCCACGGAGCCGCCATCCAGGGCATGCGAGGCGTCCAGGGCGCTGAGGTAGCGCAGCTCCAGGGCATCGCGCGGCACGGCGGCCTTGTCCAGTGCGCTGAACAATAACTGCTGGCTCCAGGAGCCCTTCCAGATCGCCGCACGTTTGCCGCGCAGGTCTTCGAGGCTTTGAATGTTCGAGTCCTTACTCGCCAGGATCGCCACGCCATCCAGGTTCTGCCGGCTGACCGCAATCACCTTGATCGGGGCGCCCAGGGCACCAAGGAACAACGGCGGCGCATCGCCCAGCAGGCCGATGTCCAGGCTGCCCACGTTCAGCGCCTCGGCTACCGGCGAGCCGGCCGTAAACTGCTTCCACTCCAATGTATACGGCAGGTCGTCGAGCACGCCGGCCGCTTCCATGACCGCTCGGGCATTGAAGCTCTGGTCACCGACCACCAAGGTTTGCGCGGCAGCGGCCAGGCTGAGGGAGCTGGCCAGCACACCGGCAGCCAATTGCTTGAGGTATCGCACGTTCGTCTCCAGGTACCGTAGGGGTACTTCAGGCCGATCCGCGCGTGCGGTCTCGTGGGGGGCATGGGGCTGGTATATTCACTTTGAATATAACCAGAACAATGCTTATAAGTTATCGATTAAGCGCAGCGCCGTGAAATTCGTTTTGGGCATAACCTAATGCTTTGCCCATGCGCCCATTTCAAAACAGATTCACCCATCTGTAAATGCGTTATTTGCATATTAGCTTATTCGTATTTTTACTTTTGAGAATATTCAGTGCGTTTGCTAGGGTTAAGCCAAACCGTCAGCCGAGCCTGAACCATGAGCCAACCCCTGCGCCTTGAGCGCCTGCGCCACTTCATCGACGCGCTTGCGCAATTGGTGGACCAAGAAAACGACGAAGCCACCCTCCTCGACCACGGCCAGAGCCTGCTGCGCAGCCTGGTCGCCCACGACGACTGGTTGCCCGAAGCACTGGCGCAGCCAGACCCGACCCGTTACCAGCAATATTTGCTGCATTGCGATTCGCGCCAACGCTTTTCCATCGTCAGCTTCGTCTGGGGGCCAGGCCAGCAGACACCGATCCACGACCACCGGGTCTGGGGCCTGATCGGCATGCTGCGCGGCGCGGAATATTCGCAAGGCTTCGCCCGTAGCGAACACGGCGCATTATTGCCAGCGGGTGAGCCTGTACGCCTTGATCCCGGCCATGTAGAGGCCGTTTCGCCGCGTATTGGCGATGTTCACCAAGTCAGCAACGCGTTCGACGACCGGGTTTCTATCAGCATCCACGTGTATGGCGCCAACATCGGTGCCGTCAGCCGCGCTGTGTACTCGCCCGACGGCAGCGAAAAACCGTTCATTTCCGGCTATTCCAACAGCCTTCTGCCCAACATCTGGGACCTGTCCAAAGAGAACCCTGCCCCATGAGTACCGTTGCCACCCGCTCCTACCAAGACATTCGCCAGGCCTTGCTGGCCCATGAAGAACTGGCGCTGATCGATGTGCGCGAGGAAGACCCGTTCGCCCAGGAACACCCCCTGTTCACTGCCAACATCCCCTTGTCCAAGCTGGAGCTGGAGATTTTCGCCCGCGTGCCACTGCGCGACACCCGCATTACGGTGTATGACGACGGTGAAGGCCTGGCACATCAGGCCGCCGAACGCCTGGTGGCGTTAGGGTACAGCGATGTCGCATTGCTCGAAGGCGGCCTGGCCGGCTGGCGCGCCGCCGGTGGCGAGCTGTTCCATGACGTGAACGTGCCGAGCAAGGCCTTTGGCGAGCTGGTCGAAAGCGTGCGCCATACCCCGTCGCTGGCGGCCGAACAGGTGCAGGCGCTGCTGGACGACAAGGCCGATGTGGTGGTGCTCGACGCCCGCCGCTTCGACGAATACCAGACCATGAGCATCCCGGGGGGCATCAGTGTGCCGGGTGCCGAACTGGTACTGCGAGTTGCCGAACTGGCGCCCAGCCCCGCCACGCAGGTCATCGTCAACTGCGCAGGGCGCACCCGCAGCATCATCGGCACCCAGTCGCTGGTCAACGCCGGCATCCCCAACCCCGTGGCTGCCCTGCGCAACGGCACCATCGGTTGGACCCTGGCCGGGCAAACGCTGGCACACGGCCAGGAGCGCCGCTTCGCCGAGGTGAGCGACAACACCCGCGCCAACGCCGCCCAACGCGCCCGCAATGTGGCCGACCGCGCCGGTGTGCTGCGCCTGGAGCGCGAAGCCCTGGCCGTTTGGCAGGCCGATACCCGGCGCACCACCTACCTGTTCGATGTGCGCACCCCCGAGGAATATGCCCACGGCCACCTGCCGGCCAGCCGCAGTGTACCGGGCGGGCAACTGGTGCAGGAAACCGACCACGTCGCCAGCGTGCGGGGGGCACGAATCGTGCTGGTGGATGACGACGGCGTGCGGGCCAACATGAGCGCTTCCTGGCTGGCGCAAATGGGCTGGCAGGTCGCCGTGCTCGATGGCGTGTCGGCGCAAGATTTCAGCGAGACCGGTGATTGGCAGGCCCCCCACCCTCCACTGCCCGCAGTCACCGAAATCGGTGTCGAGCAGTTGGACGACTGGCTGCAAACGCCAGGCACCGTGGTGCTGGACTTCACCACCAGTGCCAACTACGTTAAACGCCATATTCCAGGCGCCCACTGGGCAATTCGCGCGCAGTTGCCGCAGGTGCTGGAACAGCTGCCAGTAGCCGAGCGATATGTACTGACCTGCGGCAGCAGCCTGCTGGCACGCTTTGCGGCGGTAGACTTGCAGGCGCTTACGCAAACCCCAGTGTACGTACTGGACGGCGGCACGGCGCAGTGGATTGCGGCAGGCAAGCCGCTGGAAAGTGGCGAAAAGCACCTGGCGGTGGCGCGTACCGACCGTTATCGCCGGCCTTATGAAGGCACTGATAACCCGCGTGAGGCCATGCAGGGGTATCTGGATTGGGAGTTCGGCCTCATCGCCCAGCTTGAACGCGACGGTACGCATGGGTTTCGTGTTTTGAAATGAGAGAATCGGGGCTGCCGTGTGGCAGCCCCAAACTGATATCAAACGATAGGTCCCTACCACGACCAGATAATTCATGATAGGCCTTGACCACATCGACCTCCTCTCTGAAAACCAGCGTGGCAACTTCTTCAGCGTTCCAATACCGCGAACAGCTGCAGCAAACCTTGAAGAGCTCACATGAAGTCTAAATTATTGCCGACGTGGATCCTGTATTCCGCCCGCAAATGTATTATCAATAAAATAACTGAGTGAGCCCTCCATAGTTATACTACGAATAAGGGGAATACCACGGGCCAGCGAATAGATTTCTTTAAGTCTGTCATTCACACTACCGCTATACATCTTTGCGACTAGGTACGGTTGCTCACCTCGGTAAGCGTTGTCAAGTGCTTGCTGCAATGTTTGGTCGGCATAGGCCGGGTCCATCATCCATTTATCCCACTGAATTTCACCGTTTGTTGCTGCCTCAAAGCCTTCTTGGTGCCCCTCTATACGCCCCTCGCTTACCCCTTCAGTCCTACCCGCCGCATATCCGTCGATATAACCCTGTGCATGGCCCTCGGTATGGCCCTCGGTATGCCCCTTGGTATGCCCCTCAGAAAAACCCTTGGCAAGACCATTTGCCTGCCCATCCGCCTTCCCTTTATCGTATGTTTTGACCTTACTGGAAAGACCGGTGAGGCGTGTTAGTTGTTTCTTGAATGATCGCCACAATTTGGCCCTGCCCGATGGATCACTATAATTAACAGGATCGTTCTCACAGTATACGTAAGCGTTAATCCCGCCCTTACCAAACGGACTAAGTCCATCAGCACTGCAAAACCTCATCAGCATCGGACTGTATGTACGGTGCCCGCCCCCCAACAAATAGAGGCCATTGAGTTGACAATGTTGGCCGGTAAAACCTAACAACCTACTGGGCGGGGCTGCCCCGTGTAAAAATCCAAACGCCGTATAACTTATCGAACTCCCTCGTCGCTCTGACTGAATGGTACTGAGGGAATCAACACCATAGAGATTAGCAGCGACAGCGCTACCTTTCAGATCAACCTCTGCCAGCGGCATACACCTACCAGACAGTAACGAAATACTCTCCGCAGCCTTTCTACTCGTGGCAAGTTGCTTGCCACGATAAAAGTACAACTGAGTATTTAATTTATTCATCGTATACCTAGCCTAAGTCGTAACCTAGCTCCAACCCTGACCGATGGAGCGGTAGGCACTAGCGTCGACGAGTACGAAATCGAACACAACTGTTAAAAATGCTAGTTTTCTATTCCAGGGTATCCCGTTTATCCGTGACGCAGTAGGTAGGCGCCAGCTGGAACATGCTTTTGCAGCTGCTTGCATTTACGGGACGGGGTTGCTGCCCCGGTGGGCGATCGGGGTACCAGATTCGGCATTTGCCCACTCGCTGCTGACCGGCACCACCCTGGAGTTGCTCGGCAGCAGCCAGGGAGACTGAGCGCGGGCTCCGGGCTGGCCTCTGTTGGTATTACTTGAACGGCCGCCCCCTTCCAGCACCTGCCGATCCCGGCTTGGTTCGCCGCCTGAATCACTTGCAGTATGACCTGTGGGAGCAGGCTTGCCCCGCGAAAGGGCCGGCAAGGGCACCCTACCATGCCCACCATCGATGAAATATCTCGACATATCATTCAGCGTGATATTAACCTTCGTCCCGTTCGATTCGTGCCTCACGCGCAACACACTCACACTCCGCCCACTACTAATACATTGGCGGAGTTCTCCATGGAACAATCTCTCAAACCCTTGCGCTTCCCTCTCGCTGCCTTGGCAGTGGTGGTGATCAGCGCTTGCGGTCGAACCCCAGACGCCGTGCAGGCTCCCCCCGCGCCGAAGGTCACTGTGGCCAAAGTGATCGAGCAACCGATCAACGAATGGGACGAATTCACCGGCCGCCTTGAAGCCCCGGAAACTGTTGAAGTTCGCCCGCGGGTAGCCGGCCAGATCGACCAGGTCGCCTTCACCGAAGGCGCCCAGGTCAAAAAAGGCGACCTGCTGTTCCAGATCGACCCACGCCCGTTCCAGGCTGAAGTCCGCCGCCTTGAAGCACAACTGCAACAGGCCAAGGCCACCGCCATTCGCAGCGCCAACGAAGCGCGCCGTGGCGAACGCCTGCGCGACAGCAACGCCATCTCCGCCGAACTTGCAGAATCGCGTAGCAGCGCTGCCGCCGAAGCCCGCGCCGGGGTCGACGCGATCCAGGCACAGCTCGACCTGGCGCGCCTGAACCTCAGCTTCACCCGCGTCACCGCGCCCATCAGTGGCCGCGTCAGCCGTGCCCAGTTCACTGCCGGCAACATCGTCACGGCCGATGTCACCCCGCTGACCAGCGTGGTGTCCACCGACAAGGTCTACGCCTACTTCGACGCCGACGAGCGCGTGTACCTCAAGTACACCCAGCTGGCGCGCGAAGGCCAGCGTGGCCAGACCACCCCGGTGTACCTGGGCCTCACCAATGAAACCGGCAACCCGCACCAGGGCCAGATGAACTTCGTCGACAACCAGGTCAACCCGCGCACCGGCACCATCCGCGGCCGTGCGGTGTTCGACAACCGCGACGGCCAGTTCACCCCGGGCCTGTACGCACGCCTGAAGCTGGTCGGCAGCGCCCAGTACGACGCCATGCTGATCAACGACGAAGCCGTGGGCACCGACCTGGGCAAGAAGTTCGTGCTGGTCATGGACAAGGACAACAAGGCCACCTACCGCGCCGTGGAACTGGGGCCGAAGCTGGAAGGCCTGCGCATCGTGCGTAGCGGCCTGGCCAAGGATGACCGCATCGTGGTCAAGGGCCTGCAGCGCGTGCGCCCAGGCTCGCCGGTCACCCCGGAAGAAACCCCGATGGCCAGCGAACAGACCCTCGCCGCCCTCGCCCAGCAGCGCCAGGCACTGGAGGCCAGCAACCCGGCGCCGAAAGTGGCGGGCAACAACGTGAAAGTCGCCAGCGCCCAGGCGCCACGCGGTTAAGGGAACATACCGATGAACTTCTCGAAATTCTTCATTACCCGGCCGATTTTCGCCGCGGTGCTGTCGCTGGTGCTGCTGATTGCGGGTTCGATCTCGCTGTTCCAGCTGCCGATCAGCGAATACCCCGAAGTGGTGCCACCCACCGTGGTGGTACGTGCCAACTTCCCCGGCGCCAACCCCAAGGTCATCGGCGAAACCGTCGCCGCGCCGCTGGAGCAGGCAATTACCGGTGTGGAAAACATGCTGTACATGTCTTCCCAGTCCACCGCTGATGGCAAGCTGACGCTGACCATCACGTTCGCCCTGGGCACCGACCTGGACAACGCCCAGGTGCAGGTGCAGAACCGCGTCACCCGTACCCAGCCCAAGCTGCCCGAGGAAGTGACGCGTATCGGTATCACCGTCGACAAGGCCTCGCCCGACCTGACCATGGTCGTGCACCTGACGTCGCCGGACAACCGCTACGACATGCTCTACCTGTCCAACTACGCCATCCTCAACATCAAGGACGAGCTGGCGCGTCTGGGCGGCGTAGGCGACGTGCAACTGTTCGGCATGGGCGACTACTCGCTGCGCGTGTGGCTCGACCCGAACAAGACCGCTTCGCGCAACCTGACGGCCAGTGATGTGGTCGCGGCAATCCGCGAGCAGAACCGCCAGGTGGCCGCCGGCCAGCTGGGCGCGCCGCCTGCCCCAGGCTCGACCAGCTTCCAACTGTCGATCAATACCCAAGGCCGTCTGGTCAACGAGGAAGAATTCGAGAACATCATCATCCGCGCCGGTGCCGATGGCGAGATCACCCGCCTGAAAGACATCGCCCGGGTTGAACTCGGCTCCAGCCAGTACGCCCTGCGCTCGCTGCTGAACAACCAGCCGGCGGTGGCCATCCCGATTTTCCAGCGCCCAGGCTCCAACGCCATCGAGATCTCGGACGAAGTGCGGGCGAAAATGGCCGAGCTGAAAAAGGACTTCCCGGAAGGGATGGACTACAGCATCGTCTATGACCCGACCATCTTCGTGCGCGGCTCCATCGAAGCAGTGGTGCACACCCTGTTCGAAGCCCTGGTGCTGGTGGTGCTGGTGGTGATCCTGTTCCTGCAGACCTGGCGCGCCTCGATCATCCCGCTGCTGGCGGTGCCGGTCTCGCTGATCGGTACCTTCGCGGTCATGCACCTGTTCGGTTTTTCACTCAACGCGCTGTCGTTATTCGGGCTGGTGCTCGCCATCGGTATCGTGGTGGACGATGCCATCGTCGTGGTGGAGAACGTCGAACGTAACATCGGGCTGGGCCTGAAGCCGCTGGAAGCCACGCAAAAAGCCATGAGCGAAGTGACCGGGCCGATCATCGCCACCGCCCTGGTGCTGTGCGCGGTGTTCGTACCTGCAGCGTTCATTTCCGGCCTGACCGGGCAGTTCTACAAGCAGTTCGCCTTGACCATCGCCATCTCGACCGTCATTTCGGCGTTCAACTCGCTGACCCTGTCGCCAGCCTTGGCCGCGGTGCTGCTCAAGGACCATCACGCACCCAAGGACCGTTTCTCGCGGTTCCTCGACAAGCTGCTGGGCAGCTGGCTGTTCTCCCCTTTCAACCGGTTCTTCGACCGGGCCAGCCACAGCTACGTCGGTGGCGTGCGCCGGGTCATCCGCTCCAGCGGCATCGCCCTGTTCGTGTATGCCGGCCTGATGGGCCTGACCTACCTCGGCTTCTCGTCCACGCCGACCGGTTTCGTGCCGGCCCAGGACAAGCAGTACCTGGTGGCCTTCGCCCAACTGCCGGACGCGGCCAGCCTCGACCGTACCGAAGCGGTGATCAAGCGCATGAGCGAAATCGCCCTCAAGCAGCCTGGCGTGGCCGACTCGGTAGCCTTCCCGGGCCTGTCGATCAACGGTTTCACCAACAGCCCTAACAGCGGCATCGTGTTCACCCCACTCAAGCCATTCGATGAGCGCAAGGACCCGAGCCAGTCGGCGGCAGCCATCGCAGCCGCGCTGAATGCCCAGTTCGCCGACATCCAGGACGCTTACATCGCCATCTTCCCACCGCCGCCGGTACAGGGCCTGGGCACGATTGGCGGCTTCCGCCTGCAAATCGAAGACCGTGGCAACCTGGGTTACGAAGCGCTGTACAAGGAAACCCAGAACATCATCGCCAAGAGCCACAACGTCCCAGAGCTGGCAGGCCTGTTCACCAGCTACCAGGTCAACGTGCCACAAGTCGATGCCGCCATCGACCGGGAAAAGGCCAAGACCCACGGTGTGGCGATTACCGACATCTTCGACACCCTGCAGGTTTACCTGGGCTCGCTGTACACCAACGACTTCAACCGCTTTGGCCGCACTTACCAGGTCAACGTCCAGGCCGAGCAGCAGTTCCGCCTTGATGCCGAGCAGATCGGCCAACTGAAAGTGCGCAACAACCTTGGCGAGATGATCCCGCTGGCGACCTTCCTCAAGGTCAGCGACACCTCCGGGCCGGACCGGGTCATGCACTACAACGGCTTCATCACTGCCGAGATCAACGGCGCTGCTGCCCCGGGCTACAGCTCTGGTCAGGCGGAAGCTGCGATCGAGAAGCTGCTGAAAGAGGAACTGCCCAACGGCATGACCTTCGAGTGGACCGACCTGACCTACCAGCAGATCCTCTCGGGCAATACCGCACTGCTAGTCTTCCCGCTGTGCGTACTGCTGGCGTTCCTGGTGCTGGCTGCCCAGTACGAAAGCTGGAGCCTGCCGCTGGCGGTGATCCTGATTGTACCGATGACCCTGCTGTCGGCCATCACCGGTGTGATCGTGTCGGGTGGCGACAACAACATCTTCACCCAGATCGGCCTGATCGTACTGGTGGGCCTGGCGTGCAAGAACGCGATCCTGATCGTCGAGTTCGCCAAGGATGAACAGGCCAAAGGCCTGGATCCACTGGCTGCGGTGCTGGAAGCCTGCCGCCTGCGCCTGCGGCCGATCCTGATGACTTCGATTGCCTTCATCATGGGTGTGGTTCCGCTGGTGTTCAGCTCGGGTGCAGGTTCGGAAATGCGCCATGCCATGGGTGTGGCGGTGTTCTCGGGGATGATCGGCGTGACCGTGTTCGGCCTGTTCCTGACCCCGGTGTTCTTCTTCCTGATTCGCCGTTTCGTCGAGCGTCGCCAGGCCCGCAAGGCCGAGCGCGTTCAAGTGCTGGAGAACCATGCATGAACCTGCTCAAACCCCTGACCCCAAGCCTGCTGGCACTGGCCCTGGCAGCCTGTGCGGTAGGCCCGGACTACCAAGCCCCGGCAACCGAACCTGCACAAATGAGCAGCGATGTGCAGGCCAAGGCCTACGACCGTAGCCGCTTCGAAAGCCTGTGGTGGAAGCAGTTCGACGACCCGGTGCTGAACCAGCTGGTGCAGGCTTCGCTGGACGGCAACCGTGACTTGCGCGTGGCCTTCGCCCGCCTGAAATCCGCCCGTTCGATCCGCGAAGACGCCGAGAACGACCAGTTCCCGGTGGTCACCAGCCGCGCCAGCAGCGACATCGGCAAGGGCCAGATCCCCGGCCAGACCACGCAGCGGGTGAACAGCGAGCGCTATGACCTGGGCCTGGACATGGCCTGGGAGCTTGACCTGTTCGGGCGCATCCAGCGCCAGATCGAGGCCAGCGAAGCCCAGGAAGCGGTAGCCGCCGCCGACCTGCAACAGTTGCAGGTCAGCCTGATCGCCGAACTGGTCGATGCCTATGGGCAACTGCGCGGTGCGCAATTGCGCGAGAAGATCGCCTTTGCCAACCTCAAGACCCAGCAGGAATCGCGGACCATTACCGAAACCCTGCGCGATGCCGGCGTGGGCAACGACCTCGACGTGGTACGTGCCGATGCACGCCTGGCCGGGGTCGAAGCCACCGTGCCGCAACTGCAGGCCGAACAGGCACGGGCGCGGCACCGCATCGCCACCCTGCTCGGCCAGCGCCCCGACGCGCTCAGCGTAGACCTGTCACCCAAGGACCTGCCGGCCATCGCCAAGGCGTTGCCGGTGGGTGACCCGGGTGAACTGCTGCGCCGTCGCCCGGACATCCGCAGTGCCGAGCGCCAGCTGGCTGCCGCCACCGCCAACGTCGGCGTGGCCACGGCAGACCTGTTCCCCCGTGTCAGCCTCAGCGGCTTCCTTGGCTTTACTGCCGCACGCGGCTCGCAGATCGGCTCCTCGGCAGCCAATGCCTGGGCGCTGGGCCCAACCATTACCTGGGCAGCCTTCGACCTGGGCAGCGTGCGGGCCCGCCTGCGTGGCGCCAAGGCCGATGCCGAAGGGGCGCTGGCTAACTACGAGCAGCAGGTATTGCTGGCCCTGGAAGAATCGGCCAATGCCTTCAGCGATTACGACAAGACCCAGCAGCGGCTGCTGTCGCTGATGCGTCAGAGCGACGCCAGCCGCAAGGCAGCGGAGCTGGCCTCGATTCGATATCGCGAAGGTACGGTGGACTACCTGGTACTGCTCGACGCCGAGCGCGAGCGGCTGAGCGCCGAGGATGCGCAGGCCCAGGGTGAGGTCGATCTGTACCGCGGTATCGTTTCCATCTACAAGGCCCTGGGCGGCGGCTGGCAACCGGAGACCGTAGCCAGCACACGCTGACACACCCGTTTCAACGACTCCTTTGGTTGGCTCCTCCCCCAACCGTTTGCCCCGCTGGCCTTGGTCCGCGGGGCTTTTTTATGTCGTTTAATCTTCAGCGCCTGCGAGAACGAGCGCCGCCCGCGCGGCGCATCGCGAGCTGCGCTCGCTCCTACGCTTGTTTCGGGCCAATCGAACCTGCGAGATACGCGCGCGACCGCCTTGGCGCCTGCACTCGGTTGCATTTACCCCCCGGCTGGCCCAAGCTCTGCCCTTCCCGCCGCCACGGACCGTCCGATGCACAGACGCAACCGCTACCTGATCGCCCTGCTGCTGTTGATCCTGGTATCGGCCCTGTTCGGTTACCTGTGGCGCGATGAGCAGCCAGCCCCGCCGACCTTGCCCGCACACAGCTATGCCAAGGCGCTGCGCCAGGCCCATGACGGCCAACCCGGCGCTGCGCGCGTGCTGTACCAGCAATTGCAACGCGACGACCTGCCCCCTATCCGCCGCGCTGCACTGTATGCCGAGTTACCCAACTACCCCTCCCCCCAGGCTTTGAAACTCGCCCGCCAGGACCTGGAGCATGCCGACCCGCTGGTGCGCCGTGCGGCCATTGCCGGTATCCGCCGCCTGCTGCCGGCGGCCCAGCGCAGCCTGGTGCTCGGCCCATTGCTGGACGACGACGAACAAAGCGTGCGCTTTGCTGCCGTGGATGCCCTACTGGGCCTCGATCCCGATGCCATCGGCCTGTATTTCGGCCCGTTGCAGGCAGCCCTGGAACAATACCAGCAGGCGCTCGAGCAACAGCCCGAGGATGCCGACGCCCAGGTACACCTGGCGCGCCTGTACCTGCACGAAAACGACTACACCCAGGCAGCCACGGCCTTGCAGCGGGCGCTGGAGGTTGCACCCGGCAACCTCGACGCCCTGGCCACCCAGGTGCGCCTGCTGGAGCGTCAGGGCCACCACGATGCCTCGCGCCAGGTCTTGGGCAAAGCCTTGGCGCTAAGCCCCGACTCAGCCTTCCTGCAGTACGAGCTGGGGCTCTGGCTGAACCGCCACGAGCAGCGCGAGTACGCCTTGCTGGCTTTGTCCCGCGCCGTCGAACTGGACCCGGACAACGCCGACTACCGTTATACGCTGGCAGTCACGCTGCACGAGCTGGAACAACTCGACGCCGCGCAAAAGCAGCTGGAAACCGTGCTCAGCCGGCAACCGGCCAACCGCCGAGCGCGGGTGCTGCTGATCCAGTACTCGAAAGAGACCGGGCAACTGCAGAACGTACAAGTGCTGCTGGCCGAGCTGGAGCGTCAGAACCCGGACGACCCCGTATTACAACAGGGCCTGTAGGCAACACCTGAATATTGTTGAACCCTGAGTGTGTGCCCAGGGTCCAGTGGGTATCAGGCCACCCTACAGGAGAGTCGTTTTGGCCCATTCACTGGCGCTGGATGAACGTGCCTTGATTCTGGCACCTCCGCCATTAGCGGCGGATACCTCGCGCCTGCTCGCCTCCGCCGGCATCGATAGCCTGTGCACCGTCGACCTGGCCAACCTGCACAGCTGCCTGGCTGAAGGCGCAGGCCTGGCAATCATTGCCGAGCAAGTGTTCAGCCAGGGCCCAAGCGCGTTGCTGCAAGCATTCCTCGACCAGCAACAAAGCTGGTCGGACCTGCCCATCGTGCTGCTGATCCAGGGTGCTTGGTCGGCCACGGGCGCGAGTAACCACCCGGTAGGCAATCTTCTGCTGATGGTCGCCCCGTTCGACAATGCCCAACTGCTGCACATGACCCGATCCGCCCTGCGCAACCGGCGCCGGCAATACCTGACACGCGACCAGTTGCAGGACCTGCAGCAGCGTCTGAACACCCCGGTCGCATCGTCAGACCAGGAGCAGGAACGCAACGAGTTCGCCCACTACCAGGCACGCAAGATGGAAGCCATTGGCCAATTGGCCGGAGGGGTTGCTCATGACTTCAACAACCTGCTCACCAGTATTGGCGGCAGCTTCGAGCTGATTGAACGGCGACTGCATCAAGGCCGCTGCGATGGCCTGGACAGCGTGCTGCGCATGGGCCGTGAGGCAGTTGCACGCGCTGCCCGCCTGACCCACCGCTTGCTCGCGTTTTCCTCCCGCCAATCGCTGCACAGCCAGCGCGTCGACCTGCACAGCCTGCTTGAGGTGGAACGACTGAAGGCCTGCCTGAACCCTGCCGTAACCCTGCACGTGCACATCGCCAAAGGGCTGTGGCCCGTAGAAGCTGATAACAAGCAGTTGCAGGAAGCCCTGGACAACCTGCTGCTCAATGCCAGCGAAGCCATGCCCAATGGCGGCCAGTTACGAATTGAGGCGAGCAACCAGCACATCGAGAGCACACAATTCACCGGCGCAACCCTGTGCGCCGGTGACTATCTGCGCCTGAGCATCAAAGATGACGGCCAGGGCATGGCGCAAAGTACGATGGAGCACGCTTTCGAGCCGTTTTTCAGCACCAAGGCGATCGGCCAGGGCATTGGCCTGGGCCTGTCGATGGTGTACGGCTTCAGCAAGCAGTCCCGCGGGCATGTCACGCTGCACAGCCAGATCGGCCAAGGCACCCAGGTAGACCTGTACCTGCCGCGCCATATCGGCCAGGCCCGGGAACCGAGCAAGCCGATACCTGTGCAAGTTCCCCGAGGCCGTCATGTGCTGGTCGTCGAGGACGACCCCCATGTACGTCAATTGTTGTGTCAGGCGCTGCGCGAGAGCGGCTTCCCCTGCCACAGCGCGTCCGACGCCACCCAAGGCCTTAAAATCCTGCGCTCGGCACAACCCGTGGATCTACTGGTCAGCGATATCGGCTTGCCCGGCATGAATGGCCGGCAACTGGCCGAAATTGCCCGCAGCCTGCATCCGCATTTGCCGGTGCTGTTCATCACCGGCTACGCGGAAACGGCCATGGCCCGCGAAGGGTTTCTTGACGCGGGCATGCACCTGATCTGCAAACCGTTTGAACTGAAAGAAATAAAGGCGCAGGTGACGCGGATTCTTGCCGAGTCCTGAAACCTATTGTTGGTCGAGCATGGTGAGCGCCTGATCGGCAAGGTCTGCCAGCAAAAACGGCTTGTTCATCAATGCCGTTCCCGGCTGATCGAGCAACTGCGCTTCAACAGCATGGTCAGCATAGCCGGTGATGAACAGAATCTTCTGAGCAGGCACCTGCATGCGCATGGCCTTGGCCACTTGCCGGCCACTGAAGCCGCCCGGTAAACCGATATCGGTAATTACCAGGTCAAAGGGATCATCGAGGCGAAAGCGCTCCAGCGCAGTATTGGCGTCACCCGCATCGGTGACCACAAAACCGCGTTCTGTCAGGTACTCGCGCATCACGGTACGCAAGTTGAGCTCGTCATCCACCAGCAGTAAACGCGCGCCCTGGGCCATACGTTGGGAGCGTTCCCGGGGTTTGGGCTCTTCGGGTGCCGGCTCATGGCATCTTGGGAACAGCATGGAAACCTTGGTGCCTTGGGTCGGGGCCGATTCGATCCACGCATACCCCCCCGATTGACCGACAAAGCCATACACCATCGATAGCCCTAGCCCGGAACCACGTCCGATGGCCTTGGTGGTGAAGAATGGCTCAAAGGCCCTGGAAATTTCCTCTGCCGACATGCCATGGCCGTCATCCTCGACATGCAAGGCCACATAGTCGCCTGGCGGCAAGCCACCCTCATCGGGAAAACTGGCCGTTAACCGCTCGTTGACGCTGCGAACAGTGACATTGCCACGCTCCAGGCAAGCCTCCCGGGCATTGGCGCATAAGTTGACCAAGGCATTTTCAAGTTGAGGAATGTCCAGGCATACCGCCCACGGCGCGACATCCAGTTGCCAGTGCAAGCGCATCTCTGCGCCCAGCGCCTTGAGCAGCAACGGCTCGCTTTGCCGTAACTGCCGATTGAAGTCCAGGGTCTTGGGTGCAAGTGGGTGATGCCGAGAGAATGCCAGCAGGCGATGAGTCAGCTCCATGGCGCGCAGCACGGAGTCGCGAGCGACCTCCACATAGGTTTCAATCCGCTCCATGCGCCCCTCCTGCAAGCGCCGCTGCAACAGTTCGAGGCTACCACCGATACCAGACAGCAGGTTGTTCATTTCGTGGCCCATGCCCCCGGCCAACTGCCCCACAACCTCCATGCGTTCACTGTTGCGCATCAGCGCTTCAGACTGACGCGCGGCCTCTTCGCGGTCTTCGGTGATATCCCGACCGACTGCCGTCAGCAGGCTGCCGTCGAACCGGGCACTCCAGCTAAACCAGTGATAATGGCCATCGCGGTGGCGCAAGCGAGTCTGCACCTGCTCGGCATCGTGGTACTGCAGGAGCCCGGAGACCGCCACCTGGACCTCGGTGCGATCCGCCGGATGCACCAGCTCCAGTAACGGCAGATCATGAACCTGCTCTTGGGTCCAGCCCAGAATGCGGTACCAGGCCGGGTTGGCGGCATGCACCTTCAGCTCAGGGGTTATCGTCATCATTGCATCACGCGACAACTGCCAGATCTGCTCGCGCTCGGCCACATGCCGCTCTATCTGCCGTTCAAAGCCTTGCGCCTGCTCACGCCAATGATGATGCGCCTCAACGCTGGCCGTGGTCTCGATCACCGTGTGCAGAAAACCCGCCACGTTGCCAAGTTCATCGTGCAGTGGTGCATAACCGAACGCGCACCACAGCGGCTCGCTGCCTTTGCCGCAGACGATACGCTGGGGCGGGTCCTCGACAAAGTTCGAACGCCCTTCAAGCGCCTTGAACACCCAGGGCCCCATTGCCGGCCAGAGATCACGCCACAGCGCATCGAACCCATTGCCCAATGCATCTGGTCGGGCGGCCCGCAGCGCCCGATAGCCATCGTTGTGCACCACGCAGAGGTCTGTCCCCCAGACCACTGCGCAGGGAAACGGTGACAAAAGCATCATGTCAACGGCAATGCGCAAAGATGCCGGCCATCGCGGCAACGGCCCAAGAGTTGTACGCCCCCAGTCAAATTGCGCAATTCTATCGCTCATCAGGTCGACCGACGGCGATACGGGCGTTTTCAAGGTGAGCTGCCGCGCAGGTTTGCGCGGCGTACCGTGTACGGCCAATAGCGTTACTCCAGCAATGCAAGGATTCACCCGAGTGCCGAGGCTACCCCGAGGGTTTCGTTCAAATTAGCACAGCATAAGCTGCGCACTATGGCGTACGTGCACCTGGGAGCTATGCTGATTAGGTTTTCTCCGGGCCAGGGAGCAACGGCCCATCCAGGTTGCCGACAGGAGCGTGGTCATGAGCAAGAAAATGCTGGTAGTGCTGACCAACACAGCCAAGTATCCGACCTTGAAGCGTGCCACGGGCCTGTGGCTGGGTGAAGCGGTGCACTTTGTCGAGAAAGTCGAAAAGGCCGGCTACATGGTCGATTATGTCAGCCCAGAGGGGGGCTACGTCCCTGTCGACCCACACAGCCTGCAGATGGCCCCCGACCTGGACTGGCAATGGTATGACGACAAGCGCTTCATGACCCGCCTGGGCACCAGCTTGAGCCCTGGCCAGGTAAAGGCCGACGAATATAGCGTCATCTATTACACCGGTGGGCATGGGGTGATGTATGACTTTGCCGATAACAAGCCGCTGCAGGTGCTGGCGCGCAAGGTCTACGAAAAAGGCGGCATTGTTGCAGCGGTCTGCCATGGCGTGGCCGGCCTGCTTAACATCAAGCTCAGCGACAACAGCCTTTTACTGAAGGGGCGCAAAGTGACCGGCTTTTCCGACATTGAGGAACAACTGGTGGAGCTGGACAAGGTGGTGCCTTTCTCGACGGAAAAAGAGCTAGGTGGCCGGGGCGGCGAGTACAGCAAACATGATGACCCGTGGAAGCCATACGTCGTCGAGGATGGTCTGCTGATCACCGGTCAGAACCCTGATTCCACTGCCCTGCTCGCAGAGAAAGTACTGGAGAAACTCAACGCTAAGTAAAGCCTTACATCAGCCTTCTGGTTTTCCTGTCGCGCAGACTGCACGCGGACTACAGCCGGCATGTCATCGAATGCATAGGCTCTGGGCTCAGCTGTACACCACGAACAGCTTCTGCCCGGAGAACTAATGCACCATGTTGAAAATCATGCACGCCGGGCGCCGCCTGCGGGAGCTCCTGCTGCTCACCACCGTAGGCTTGGTGCCTGTGATTTCCGGTTTGTTGGTGATGATTGTTCAACTGGAAATGAAGCTTGAGGAAAACGCGGCCATTTCCGTTCAGGAAGCGGTTTTCAGCATTGACCAGGCACTGAATCGACTGCAAGAGGCTGCCCAGCGCACCCTGCCACTGGCAGGCAAGCCCTGCCAAAGCGTTAACAGCGCTTTACAGGAGCAGGTCGTGAGCCGTTCCGTGCTCAGGTCGTTGACCCTGGTAAAGGGCAATGAAGCCTACTGCAGCAGCGCTTCAGACTCACTTGACCACTTATCTGCCTTCGCCTCATCTGGCCAACAGGTCGAACTGTCCTATGGCCAACCTGACAGGCGCCGCAAACTGCTGGTCAACTTTTACCTGCAAGGCAACGAAAGCGGCGTAATCGTGACCGCTTATGCCTCACAGCTGCGCAATGAACTGGATGCCTTTCAGGACGGACTGACACTGCTGGTGGAGTTTGGCAACCGCTGGATCTGGAGCGAAGGCGATAGCCGTGACGCACAGCGCCCTTCGCAGTCCGAGTTTTTCGCCACCGCGTTGTCGGCCAAATATGGGTACAGGGTAAAAGGCGGCTACGCACAGGGTTACACCGCCCAGGAAATCCGCCAGTCCATGCTGCAGATCCTGCCCTCGTTGGTGCTGGTGGGGACCGTGACCGGCCTGATCGTCTATCTGGGCCTGTTCAGGGCACGCTCCAGCAGGCGAGATAGGGCCGCCAAAGCTACATGAAGGCGGCGCTACCCAGAGGGTATCAGTCGGTGCTCAGCACACCGCGGCGTACCTGGTCACGTTCGATGGATTCGAACAACGCCTTGAAGTTGCCTTCACCAAAGCCATCGTCACCTTTGCGCTGGATGAACTCGAAGAACACCGGGCCGAGCAGGGTTTCCGAGAAAATCTGCAACAACAGGCGTTTGTCTTCGGGCTGCGAGGCACCATCGAGGAGGATGCCGCGTGCTTGCAACTGGTCGACCGGCTCGCCGTGACCAGGCAGCCGCTCCTCGAGCATTTCGTAGTAGGTTTGCGGCGGCGCAGTCATGAAGCGCATGCCATAGCCCTTCAGGGCATCCCAGGTCTTGAGCAGGTCGTCGGTCAGGAAGGCCACGTGCTGGATACCTTCGCCGTTGAACTGCATCAGGAACTCTTCAATCTGGCCTGCACCCTTGGACGACTCTTCGTTGAGCGGAATGCGGATCATGCCATCGGGAGCGGTCATGGCCTTGGACGTCAGGCCGGTGTACTCACCCTTGATATCGAAGTAGCGGATTTCGCGGAAGTTGAACAGCTTCTCGTAGAAGCCAGCCCAGTAGGCCATGCGCCCGCGATAAACGTTGTGGGTGAGGTGGTCGATGATTTTCAGGCCGGCACCCACCGGGTTGCGATCAACACCTTCGATGAAGTTGAAGTCGATGTCGTAGATCGAGCTGCCTTCGTCGAAGCGGTCGATCAGGTACAGCGGCGCACCACCGATGCCTTTGATTGCCGGCAGGCGCAGCTCCATCGGCCCGGTTTCGATTTCAACCGGCTGGGCGCCCAGTTCCAGGGCACGGGCATATGCCTCATGGGCATTGCGCACACGGAACGCCATGCCGCACACCGACGGGCCGTGTTCGGCCGCGAAGTACGAGGCGATGCTCTTGGGTTCGTTGTTCAGGATCAGGTTGATGCCACCCTGGCGGTACAGGTGCACATCCTTGGAACGGTGGCTGGCCACCTTGGTGAAGCCCAGAATCTGGAAGACTGGCTCAAGTATGCCTGGGGTCGGCGAAGCCAGTTCGATGAATTCGAAGCCCATCAGGCCCATTGGATTGTCGAAGATATCAGCCATGTTCGTGTCCTCATCTGCAGCGAAATATTATTGATTGCGTACGATGTGGGACAGAAACGGCGGTGCGCAGGGGATGCCTCGCACGCTGCGGGCGAGGAAGTCACCTATGATCAGCTTGAACCCATGGTATGTCATATGGACCCATTCTCGGCGGGCTTGATCCTTCGGTATTGAAGGACCTTATTGTTGTATTCGTAAATGGATTCTACATTGCGTAAAAACGTTTGTCGCGTTTTAGTTGGCCGCGTGTCCCGACAAGCGGCTATCCTCTCGTTACCCTTCCCATAGATCATTCCCGCATGCCTCTTACCGCCAAACGCCGCGCCAGCCTGAGCTGGCGCAACCTGCTGCCCTGGGTCGTCGGCGTGCTGCCGGTATTGTGCGGCCTTGCCGTGATGAACTGGCAGGTAGAGCGCGAGATGCAGGCCAGCAGCCAGGCCACCACCCGCCAGGCGGTGGAGCACGTCGAACGCATCCTCGACAACCTGTCCCGTGCTGCCAATGCACTACTCCCCCTGACTGCCAGCCCTTGCGACCAGGTTCAGCTTACGCTGCGTGCCCAGGTGACCCGCAATGCCTTCGTGCGCTCGACCAACTTGTTCAGGCACAACAACCTTTATTGCACCTCGCTGTTCGGCGAATTCGACGAGCCGGTCAACGCCAGCGACTACACCGATGGCAAGCTTTGGCTGATGGACGGCAACTCTGTCACCCCGGGGCATCCACTGTTGGTGTACCGCGCCAGCGACGGCGACAACGGCGCAATCACCACGGTGGATGGCGACCATTTGTTGACCGCATTGCGCCTGATCGGCCCGGATGAAGAGCTGCAAATACGCGTGGGCAACGCCTGGATGGGCAAGGACGGCGTTGTACACATAGGCGCACCACCTGCCGCAGCCAGTGCCAACGTGTTGCTGGGCTCGACGCGTTACCCGTTCAGCGTGCAGGGCGGCTACAGCGCCGACAAGCAAGGCCAGTTGCTGCGCAGCCACTACCCTGCCCTGCTCAGCCTGCTGCTGGTACTGGGGGCCGTGGCCGCGCTGGTCTGCCGCTGGCAGATTCGCCGCGCCACATCGCCCCGCGCCGAGCTGGATCGGGCCCTGCAGGCTGACGAATTCCTGCCGTACTTCCAGCCGGTGGTGCGCAAGGGCGATTACCGCTGGGCTGGTGCTGAAGTGCTGATGCGCTGGAACCACCCGCGAGAAGGCCTGGTTCGCCCTGACCTGTTCATCCCCTATGCCGAGCACAGCGGGCAGATCGTCGCCATGACCCGGGCGCTGATGATGCACACTGCCCAGAGCCTCGCGCCCTACATTGGGCTGCTGGAGGATGGCTTTCACATCGGGGTCAACATCACCGCTGACCACTGCCGCGACTTGCGCCTGCTGGACGACTGCCGCACCTTCCTGCAGCACTTCCCGCCTGGCCGGGTGGTACTGACCCTGGAGCTGACCGAGCGCAAGCTCATCGAGCCCACCCCGGTGACCCTGGAACTGTTCGAGAAACTGCATGCCATGGGGGTAATGATTGCACTCGACGACTTCGGCACCGGGCAATCCAGCCTTAATTACCTGCGCCAGTTCAAGGTCGACTACCTGAAAATCGACCAGAGCTTCGTTGCCATGATCGGCGGCGATGCGCTGTCCGTGCACATCCTCGAAACCATCATCGAGCTATCTGCCAAGTTGGGCCTTGGCATCGTTGCCGAGGGTGTCGAGACCGACACCCAGCGCGACTACCTGGCCCGCCATGGCGTGGACTTTCAGCAAGGCTACCTGTTCGCCAGGCCCATGCCTGCGGCGCAGTTCCTTGAGGCACTGGCCTCACATCCGGGCGCGTCACGGTTGCCGCAAGGCGCGCCCCCTGAGATCATGCGCGGCTGATCCAACCGCTCAACTCCCCATTCGAGGCATTTGTGTCAAAAGGCATTGTTTCATCGGTCATGGCGTCCTGTCTGTTCGCTGTGATGTACTTCTATACCTCGCTGCTCACGCCACTCGATGGCGAAGAGATCTTTGGCTGGCGCACCCTGCTGACGCTGCCCTGCCTCACCTTGTTCATGCTTGTCTCGAAGGACTGGAAACGGGTAGGCGAGCTGCTGGCCCGGGTAAAACGCACGCCCGTACTGTTGCTGGGCATGGTCGGTACGTCGTGGCTGATGGGCGTGCAGTTGTGGCTGTTCCTCTGGGCGCCCCTGCACGGTCGCAGCCTGGAAGTGTCGATGGGCTACTTTCTGCTGCCGCTGGCCATGGTGCTGACCGGGCGGCTGGTGTATGGCGAGCGCCTGTCGCGCCTGCAGAAGGTAGCCGTGGCCTGCGCCGCGCTGGGCGTAGGCCACGAGCTGTACCAGAATGGCAGTTTTGCTTGGGAAACCCTGCTGGTGACGATCGGCTACCCGATCTACTTCGTACTGCGCCGGCGTTGCCGCACCGACCACCTGGGTGGCCTGTGGTGCGACATGTGCCTGCTGCTGCCGTGGGCGCTGTACTTCGTGATCCAGGGCCCGCTTTCGTCCGGCGACCTGCAGGCTCACCCGGGCCTGTATGCCCTGATCCCGGTCCTTGGGGCGATCAGCGCCTCGGCCCTGATCGCCTACGTGCTGGCCAGTCGCTTATTACCATTCAGCCTGTTCGGCCTGCTCAGCTACGTCGAGCCCGTGCTGCTGGTGGGGGTGGCGCTGCTGCTGGGCGAAACCATCGGCCCGGATCAGTGGCTGACTTACCTGCCGATCTGGGCCGCGGTACTGGTGCTGGTGCTCGAAGGCTTCAAGCACCTGCTGCGTCAGCGTCGCCGTTCGGTATGAGCCGAACCTGGCGCACCCGCCGCTCTTCAACCGCCTCCACGGTCAGCGTCCAGCCATTCCAGGCCAGGCGATCCCCCACCATCGGCAGGCGGTCGAGCAGGCTCATCACCAGGCCTGCCAGGGTCTGGTAATCATCGGTGGCACGGGCACTGAAGCCGGTACGTGCCTGTACCTGGCTCAGGTTCAGTGCACCGCTCACCACAAAGCCTTCACCCTCCTGGACGATACCGGGGCCTTCAACCTCGCTCGCGTCCGGTAGTTCACCGGCAATCGACTCAAGGATGTCGGTCATGGTCAGCAGGCCGGTGAAGTCACCGAACTCGTTGACCACAAAGGCGATGTGGGTCGACTGCCCACGCATCTGCTCCAGGGCATTGAGGATGCTGAAGCTCTCCAGCAGGTTCAACGGCGCCCGTACCATGCCTTCCAGCTCCGGCTGGTGGCCCGACAACAACTCCTTGAGCAGCTCCTTCTTGTGCACGAAGCCCAGTGGTTCGTCGACACGGCCATTACGTATCAACGGCAGGCGCGAGTACGGCGAGTTGGCAAGGGCCTGGGCAATGGCTTCGGCCGGTTGCGCAAGGTCGATCACATCAACCTCGGCACGTGCGGTCATCACCGTACGGATCGGCCGCTCGGCCAGGTTCAGTACGCCACTGATCATTACCCGCTCCCGGCGATCGAACAGCACCTGTTCCTGGCCACCTTCGACCAGGTCGGCGATTTCCTCGCCCACCTCGTCAGCCTCGACCCGGCGGCCGCCCAGCAGGCGCAGCACGGCATGTGCGGTGCGCTCACGCAGCGGCCGGTGCTGCTGCAAGCTGCGCTTGCGGCGGGCACGAGCCAGCTGGTTGAACAGCTCGATCAGGATCGAGAAGCCAATCGCTGCGTACAGGTAGCCTTTCGGGATATGGAAGCCCAGGCCCTCGGCGGTGAGGCTGAAGCCAATCATCATCAGGAAGCCCAGGCACAGCATGATCACCGTGGGGTGGGCGTTGACGAAGCGGGTCAGCGGCTTGCTGGCAACGATCATGATACCGATCGAGAAGATCACCGCGATCATCATCACCGACAGCTCATCGACCATGCCCACTGCCGTGATCACCGCATCCAGCGAGAACACCGCGTCCAGCACCACGATCTGGGCGACGATAGGCCAGAATGCGGCATGGCGCAGCGTGCCACTGGCCTGGGTCACATGGCCTTCCAGACGTTCGTGCAACTCCATGGTGGCCTTGAACAGCAAGAACACACCACCGAACAGCATGATCAGGTCACGGCCAGAGAAGCTCTTGCCGAACACGTCGATCAACGGTGCGGTGAGGGTGACCATCCACGAAATACTGGCCAACAGGCCCAGGCGCATGATCAATGCCAGGCTCAGGCCAATCACCCGCGCGCGGTCGCGCTGATGCGGTGGCAGCTTGTCTGCCAGGATGGCAATGAACACCAGGTTGTCGATACCCAGCACCAGCTCAAGGACGATAAGCGTCAACAGGCCTAGCCAGGCCGTGGGATCGGCTAGCCATTCCATTAGCGGGTACTCACGAAGGAAGCGTCACGAGGACAGAGGGAGAACGGCCTGAGAGGCCAGAGACTGGGGGGCTCCGCGAAGGTGCTCATATATACCTTGATAGAAAATTGGGAAAATAATCCTACAGGCACAGCAGTTTTCTCTGATAGCGCAAAACTATTACAAAACCTTTAACGCGTGTGAGTCCGCATTGGGGGTACTTTTATTCAATACTCTAGACAACCAACAGCTGAAAATCAGGGTTCCCTGCAACCACCCGGATCTCTCACATGAGCCTGTCCCTGTCCATGGCCGCCTTCGCACTGGCGGCGTCAATCTCCCCCGGCCCGGTCAACATCGTAGCCCTGAGCAGCGGCGCCAGCCATGGCTTACGTGCCAGCCTGGCGCATGTCGCCGGCGCCACCCTGGGCTTCTGTCTGTTGCTGGTGCTGGTCGGGCTGGGCCTGCACCAGCTGCTGCTGCGCTGGCCTGTGTTGAGCGTGCTGCTGCACTGGGGTGGGGTGATGTTTCTGCTGTACATGGCATGGAAACTGGCCCGCGACGATGGCCAGCTGACTGGCGCGCACTCAACACCCGCCCCCTCGGCCTGGCACGGCGCGGCCATGCAATGGCTGAACCCCAAGGCCTGGCTGGCGGCAGTGGCCGGGGTCGGCGCTTATACCGGCGGTGAGCAGCACTTGCTGTGGTTGTTCGCCTGGATCTACGGGCCGATCTGTTTCATTTCGGTAGCCAGCTGGGCATGGGCCGGCAGCGTGATTCGCCAGTACCTGAGCAACCCACGGCACATGCGCCTGCTCAGTCGCGGGTTGGCGGTTTTGCTGGCGGGCAGTGCTGTGTACCTGGTTATCTGACCCCGGTGGCATTGCGATAATGACCCGGCGTCGCAGCCAAATGCTTTTTGAACGCCCGCTGCAAGTGCGCCTGGTCGGCAAACCCGGCCTCCTGCGCGACCTCGGCAATGGCCCGCCCCTGACGCAACTGCGCCCTGGCCAGCTGAACGCGCTGATCGAGCAGATAGCCATGCGGTGTCAGCCCGTAATGTTGGCGAAAGGCACGAATCAGGTAGGCGCGCGACAGACCGCACGCTGCGCAGACATCTGCCAGGCTCAGCGGATCGCTGCGATGAGCGCGTATGAACGCTGCTGCCGCGTCCAGCCGTGGGTGGCCTTCGTCACTGACACGGGCATTGGCGCCGAGAAAGTCCGGCAATGAGCCTAACAGGGCGGCCAGGCGGCCTTCCCGGTCAGGCACACCCGCATCGAACAGGTCTGCAAACGCCTGCAATAACCGGTGGTACAACGCAGGCGAGTCACTCCAGGTTTGCGTCGGCAATTCAAAGCCTTGCGCCTGTAACCAGGGGAGGTCGACGAACAGCATCAGGTAAGACCAGGGCTCACCGTCGATGGGATTGCAGGTATGCACAACGCCCGGGTTCATCAGCACGGTGGTACCGGCCCCTACCTGGATGCGCAGGTCACCGTTGAGGTAGGTGCTTCGCCCGCCGGTGATCACACCGATCGAAAAGCTCTCATGCGAGTGCGCGGCGTAGCACACCTGCCGCCCGTCCCCTACCCGCCGCGCTTCGACAAAGGGTAATGCAGGGTCACGCCAGAACCGCGAAACCTCGATCATCCCCTTGCCCACTCGCTGCTGACATGCACCGATACTACACGTTTACCTGTGGAAACAGGTCCAGCGTCCGCTCCACCTCACCGATATCAATCACGAAGCCATCACCCTCCGGTATGCCGACCACAAAGCCAAAATGCTGGTAGTCACGATCCGTCAGGTACTTGTAGTAGCTGACAAAACGGTTCGGCGGCTGCAAGGTCAGCAGGCAGCCGCCAGGCTGGAGCACATTTACCCCGTGCACCAACTGGCTGCCCTCCACGCCGATGACCACCCTGGCCCCGGCACAGGCCGCAACAATACTCGGTACGTCGGACTTCAGCGGATTGACGATGCGAAAATCACGGGTCACACGCAGGTGCTCGGCAAGCTCCAGCTCGTTGCGCAACAGGCGCAGGTCACCGTCACCGCCGCGCAGCAGGAATACGCCAGGATGCGAAGCATGCGGCACGTGCGACAGCAGTTTTTCACCCATGGCCCGGTAGCGGGCATGCCGGCTGCGATTGTTGCTCTGGTCATCGAACAGCACCAGCTCACGGAAAAAAGCACTGCGCAGGCGCACCGGCTTCATGCCCAGCCAGTCTTCGTAGGCCGGCGCCTGGGTGAACAGCGGGTACCGGGCCGACGGCGCAGTGGTCACCGGTATGCCCTCGTTACAGGCCAGCGCATAGGTCGGGCAATCTTCCATCAGCCAGGTGCCGAACCACGAGTTGCCGTTTTGCGTGCAATAAATGGCCCCGCGGTCTATTTCGTTGTCAACGATGATGGTCGGAAAGGTGCTCGGTTTCAGCGACAGCCAGTGGCTGGCCTTGCCCTTGTACAACGCGCCATCGACCAGCCACACATTCTTGATCAGGTAGCCGCGGGTTGGCCCTTGTAGCGTGCTGATACCGCCCTCCATGGTGCGAGCGGGGTGCACGTAGGGGTAAAAACGCTTGCCCTCCCAGCCCGTGACCCGCTCCATCTGGCCAGACAGGAAAATGGCCGGCGGCGACACCGTGGTTTCGCCCGGGGCAATGTCCCAACTTTTGCTAGCGATGCTCTTGAGGTCGAGGGCCGTGTTCTTGCCCAGCCGCTTGCGCGCCATGTAGCGGTAGGCGGCCAACGTCCACGTGTGCTGCTTGGTTTCGGGCGATGCACTGAACTGCGAGATGTCGCTTCCCATGAAGCGTCCTCCCCTGATGACGAAGTCTAAACCCTGGCGTAAAGCGCCAGATCAATGCATCCCTGGCAACCACTCAGTTGCATGTGACTCTTTCCATGGTGGGCGGCGACTGCAGGCTGGCGTAACGGCTGCGCAGGGTTTCCACGAACGGTTCACCCGCACTTCTGCCACCATAGAGATAAATCTTGTGGAGGCCGCCAAACACCATTTCGTGGTAACGGCTGGCAACCTCCTCATCGCTCGGGCCATCCGGCAACCCCAGGTGCAGCGTGAGTTTGTCGCCCTCCACTGCAAACATCGGGGTATCCCACAAGAACTTCGCCGTACCGGTCTTGGGCAGGCGAACAAACAGGTAGGCATGGTTGCCCAAAGAGTCGATGTCCCCCCCGCGACGGCGCTTCCATTTCAGCAGACCGTCGTCCGGGCGCGCCAGGCACAGGCCGATGTCGTAATAATCGAAGCCCTGCTCCAAGGCCCATTCAAGCGCCATGAAAGTGGTAATCGAATTGACCTCGCGCAACCTCTTGGCATCACTGAACACCGCCTCGCAATAGCCGAAACGCAACGTGCTCCAGTAGCGCTTGCCACCGCGTACCACTTCGCAACCCAAATGGCAGCCGATCACTTCGTCACCCAACGTGATCAGGTCGAGCCTGCCGACGCTTTTGGCAATGCGGAACACTTCTTCCGTGGGGAACTGCGCAGCATGGATACCCTGCCTGGCGGTGGCATAGGGGCGCAGCAGCTCACGATCTGCCATGGCGATCTCGTCGTCCGAGAGGGCCTGACGCATCTGGTACAGCGGGCGATTCTTGCGAATACTGCGCCGCAGTTCGCTGTCGTAGCGCGCCGTGATGTCCTCCAGCGAGCGGCCCAGCGGCACTACGGCGCTCAGGTAATGGGGCACTGACAGCGCCCCCGACGAGGGCATTTCGCTGATCACCACGACATGGTTGGCAGCCGCCGTTGCACTTGCACTGTCCACGATAGAAGCGCTGCCCTGGCCCTTGCCACCGATCAGCAGCTTGGCCATTTCCCGCTGTTGCTTGCGGCCGATGTAAAGAATTTCGTAAGGGCTTTCCTGCTGTAGCCGAAACCTGGCTACTTCCCAACGCCAGAAACAGGCACGCGCCGCCGTTTCCCGAATTTTGCTGGCCAGCAGCCTCATTTCGTAGCGCATGGAGGGTGACAGGAGCTTTCGCGCCACAGCCGTCAAGGTCTCTTTCATTTCTTCTTCGACGTCCTTTGAAGTGCTCTATGGTCTATCTGAAAAAGAGAAAAAATTAGCAAAAACACTTAACGCTTTGATTTTTATAGTTTGCCCTGAAACTTGCCTATCACATTCAGTAACAATTTAAGATGCCTGCAAACGCTTTGGCAAGCGGCTTCTGGCTGACTTTAGATCAAGTTTGATGGCGTCAAATTTCCTGCGTGAAAACCCACGCCAATCGCCAGTTTGCTATAAGCGTGCCGACAGTCGTGGCATTTCATTACCACTTGGCAATTGATAATTAGCATTTGATATCTTCTTTGCATAAAAGAAGTGTCGACATGCCTGGACGCTTTACGCGGTGCCTGCTGCCCATCTGGCAAGCAGGCACGGCCCGCTTGAGCCAGACTGGTGTTTTTCCGGCGGCCGGTGCATGCTCGAAGCTGAAGCGATTCACCCGGCTTGAAACCAGCCCCGTAATGTGAGGTGCAGTACCTATGGACCGTCTGCTCGATTCACTCTTCCCCAGCGCCGAGAACATCCCTGAAACCTGGCGCCTGGGAGCCCCTCTGGAACAACGAGATTACCTGGTGAACGGCGAGCTCAGGCGCTGGGACGGCCCCTTGGCCACGGTACGCAGTCCGGTATGGCTCAAGGAGGGTGCTGATGAACGCCAGGTGGTGCTGGGCAGCGCACCGCTGCTCGATGCCGACACCGCCCTCACCGCCCTCGACGCCGCCGTACAGGCCTACGACAAGGGCCGCGGTGCCTGGCCGAACATGCGAGTGGCCGAACGTATCCAGCATGTCGAAACCTTCCTGGCACGCATGCGCGAGCAGCGCCAGGCGGTGGTCAAGCTGCTGATGTGGGAGATCGGCAAGAACCTCAAGGATTCGGAAAAGGAATTCGACCGCACCTGCGACTACATCGTCGACACCATCAACGCCCTCAAGGACCTCGACCGCCGCTCCAGCCGCTTCGAGCTGGAACAGGGCACCCTCGGCCAGATCCGCCGCGCGCCCCTGGGCGTGGCATTGTGCATGGGGCCCTACAATTACCCACTGAACGAAACCTTCACCACGCTGATCCCGGCGCTGATCATGGGCAACACCGTAGTGTTCAAGCCGGCCAAGTTCGGTGTGCTGCTGATCCGACCGTTGCTCGAAGCCTTCCGTGACAGCTTCCCGCCGGGTGTGATCAACGTGATCTATGGCCGCGGCCGGGAAACGGTGAGCGCGCTGATGGCCAGCGGCAACGTCGATGTGTTCGCCTTCATCGGTACACACAAGGCTGCCAGCGACCTTAAAAAGCTGCACCCACGCCCCCACCGCCTGCGCGCCGCACTGGGCCTGGATGCCAAGAACCCGGGCATCGTGCTGCCGCAGGTCGACCTCGACAACGCCGTCGAAGAAGCGGTTACCGGCGCGCTGTCGTTCAACGGCCAGCGCTGCACGGCACTGAAGATCCTGTTTGTCCACGAGGACGTGGTCGACGCCTTCCTCGACAAGTTCCAGCGCAAACTGGCCGCGCTCAAGCCCGGCATGCCCTGGGAACCGGGCGTGGCGCTGACGCCATTGCCGGAGCCCGGCAAAGTCGACTACCTCGACGGCCTGGTCGCCGATGCCACAGCCAAGGGCGCGCGCGTGCTGAACGAAGGTGGCGGGCAAAGCCGCGGGTCGTTCTTCTACCCGGCCCTGTTGTACCCGGTGAACCACGAAATGCGCGTGTACCACGAGGAGCAGTTCGGCCCCCTGGTACCCGTAGTGCCATATCGCGACCTGCAAACCGTCATCGACTACGTGCTGGACTCCGACTACGGCCAGCAGCTGAGCCTGTTCGGCAACGACCCGGCGACCATCGGCAGCCTGGTCGACATCTTCGCCAACCAGGTGGGGCGCATCAACATCAATGCACAATGTCAGCGCGGCCCGGACACCTACCCGTTCAACGGCCGCAAGAACAGCGCCGAAGGCACCCTGTCGGTACATGACGCCTTGCGTGTCTTCTCTATCCGCACCCTGGTCGCCACCCGCTTCCAGGAGGCCAACAAGGCACTGATCAGCGAAATCATCCGTAACCGCCAATCGAGCTTCCTGACCACCGATTACATCTTCTGACGGCCGCACTTATAGAAAATCGATCTAGCGCCATTGTCGATTTTCCATCGGCGCAAACGACTCCAAGCAACAGGGCGCCCTCCGGCGCCCACCGCAAAGGAGAGTCGAACATGGCAGTCAAACCCATCCCGGAAGGCCAGCACAGCATCACCCCCTACCTGGCTATCAACGACGCCGCCAAGGCCATCGAGTTCTACAAGGAGGCCTTTGGTGCGGTCGAGATGTTCCGCCTCGATGCCCCTGGTGGGCGCGTGGGCCATGCCGAATTGAGGATCGGTGACTCGTCGCTGATGCTGGGCGACCCCTGCGACATGGAGGGCGGCCTTACCGCCAGCCAGAAGCTCAGTGGCGCAGGCGTGGGCCTGCACCTGTATGTCGAGGACTGCGACAAGGTTTACGCCCAGGCCTTGGCGGCTGGCGGCACCCAGTTGCACCCCTTGACCGACCAGTTCTACGGCGACCGTAGCGGCACCCTGAAGGACCCGTTCGGCAATATCTGGTTCGTCTCCACCCATAAGGAGGACCTGAGCCCTCATGAAATTCGTGCCCGCGCCGCGAAGATGTTCGGTGGTAACCCAGCGGCAAGTTGAAAGCGGCGCGACTTTGCTTGAAGCTTGAGGCTCGTAGCCTGGAGCTGCTTCATGCGAATCATCGACAAAACCGCTGCGCAGGTGCGCAGCCTGACCTCCGCCGAAGAGGAGCTGCTGGTCGGCTTTGCTACCGGCAGCCTCGTCGGCCCACGCCTGTTGCAGGCCAACCAGCTACTGATGAAGGTGCGCAACGCCAACCAGTGGCTGGCCTGTGACTGCCGCAACGACGCCTTGCCGGTGCTCAATGTCACCCTGAACGGCAACACCGGCACGTTGTTCCTCAAGAACAACCCAGGCACCGCCGAGCACGCGCCTGGCTGCCCGTTCACCAAGGACGAGCGGGAGGCCTCCGAGCGCGAAGACGACCCTGCGCCACCCGCCGCCTGGCTACCGCCCGACACGCCATTGCGCTTGATTGGAGACTTCCGCGCCGGTAACGCCAGTGCCACCAGTGATGGTCACGAGCGGCGCGAACAGCAGCGCTTGCTGTCGCTGTTGCTGACCTGGATCGAAACCAGTGGCCTCAATCTCTACGCCACCCACTTGAAAAAAGACCTGACCACGCAGTTTGCCGAATTGCGCAGCGTGGCCAGCCGTTACCCGCTGCTGGAGCGGGTACCTGCCAGCAACTACCTGGAAACCCGGCTGGACATGAAGCACATGATGATGCTCAAGTCCCGCCTGCGCGAAGCCACCGTGTTCGGCAATCATCGCCGCCATGGGCTGATGCTGGACTGCGTCGACCAGATCAAAGGGCGCAAGCTGTTCAACAACCGCAGTGAAGACGGCTTCGACTTCCAAGGGCACCACCTGTACTGGGGCGGTAGCCGTACCACCGGGCCGTTGCTGGCGCTGATGATCTACTCGCCGACCAGCGCCGGTAGCCATTTCTATGAGCTGATCCACGTGGCCAGCGTGCCGGTGCTATCCCGTTCGCATCTGTTCCCGGTGTATCGCGATGAAGAGCGCGAACCGCTCAAGGCCCTGGTGTCGTTGATCGACTGGATGGCCAGCAAAGGCGTCAAGGTGCAGATGCGCCGGCCAGTGATCGGCGGCCAGGTGATGGATGAGCTGGTGCTGACCTCGGACCAGGACAGGGTGTTGTCAGTGTCGCTACTGGAACAGCCCATCGGGCCAGAGCCGGACACCGAAAACTTCAAGCGCTACGCCGACTTCAAGAGCCTGGAAACCTTCCGCAAGTTCGTCGCCGGTTTCTTCATGCGGGAGCGCTGAACGCCGGACAGTACATGCCCCGCTGCGGCAACGGTCCTGTGGCGCGACCGGGGCGCAAAGGGGCCCCAGGATCGCGGGTACCGTTTCAGTCCAGGCACTCCTTGGCAGCCTGGCGCAACTTGTCGCCAGACAGGAAGCTGCCCTTGTAGAAGGTCGCGCGGCTGCCCTCGCGAGCGTCGACCACGTCCAGCACATCGTCACTTGCCACCGCGCTGGATGCCGTCAGCCGGTAACCGTGGGCAATCGACTTCTGTGTGGCCTGGGGTGCCAAGGCCTGCCACTTGGGCAGGACACAGGCAGCATACTGCTGGGGTGATTTTTTGGTCAGCTTGCTGGCAGTGGGTTTGCCGGGCGTTGCGCAGCCGACAAGAGTGGCAACTAACGCAGAGGCGATGAAGATACGAAAAGTAGGCATTTGCAATTGGCCGTCAGGGATACGCTGCATTCTAGCGAGGGTTGCGCCGAGTTCCTAATCAACCAAGGTCTTGCAGCTGAATTTTCGCGTAATTGACATAGTACCAACGCGCCAGCAACAAAAAACACACATAGCAGCTTGTTTACTAGCGCCCGGTAGCAGCAATTAATTGTTGTGACCCAAGGAACGAATTCATTCTGCCCGGCTTCTGATTAACATCACGGCATCACCGGCCGGCTTTGCTCAGGAGAACCCCATGCTCTGGTGGCTGGACCTACTCGCCCAATATGCAACCTCCACCGGCCTCGCCGTGCTCTGTATTTTCGTGTTCTGGGCTTATGGCCTGGCATTCGGCAGGGCCTACATGAAGTTGCTTTCTGGCCTGCTGGCCGCCATGCTGCTCATGATCTCCGCATGCCCGCACGGTGTGGACTTCGCGCTAGGCAAACACCTGACACCGGGTGATACCAGTGCTTTGCTGCTGTTTCTTGCAGATGCTACAGGCGTGATCACGGCGGTGGTGGTGGCCTCGTTTTTCTTCAGCCCAGGGCGGTTGCCGGACGAAGCCTGAACGGGTGACATACAGAGCACCTGATATTTCTGCCAGTAGCATGGCCGGCTGAACGCTGAGAAAGTGAACCTGCCAATGGGGCATCACACCGCGACTCGGCCAGGGACTACACACCATGCAAAAGAACGCCAACACCACGCAATTCTTCTATCAGAATGGCAAGCTGGTCACACTTAAAACCGGTGAACAGGGCCGCAGCATCTTTCGCTCCTCGGACGTGCCACTTGCCGAGCAGCAATCAGACGGCACTCACACCAGCGGATTGCTGGTGACCGACGACAAGGGTTCGGTACTGCAGGTGCAGGAAAAAAGCTGAAACCTCCAACGCCACTGCAGAGATCGCACAAGCTTTTCTGAGCTCGGTCAAGGACGGGCCTTCCACAAATCTGTTGCGTTTCACCCGGCCCTGAGGCGATGCTCACGGGACCGATGAAGCGATAGACAAGGAAGGCCTTTAGCACCATGGAGACGCTTAACAGCATCAAGTCGGATCTGGTCCGAACAGCCGATCATCTGGAAAAACTCAGTCAGGCCATGAGCGGCCACGCCCGGTTCATGGAGGCGCGAGGTTCACAGCGCGAGATCGATGTCACGGCGCACATCCGGTCCATCGATGTGGTTGCGGACGAGTTGCGCTCTGTAGCTGCGAAAATCGACGATATCAAAGGCGCTTGATGATAAGCGAAGCAGGTGACTGCTTTGCATCAGGTGCCCGGGCAACCAGTCAGCTGAACTTGAGCTTCGCCACTTTGCTCAGCGCCCAACCACTGAACACGTAGAACGCATCCAGGTAAAAGCGCCCCGCATAGTTGGGCAATGGCGCGTGATTCAACAGCACATCCGGGTCGGGCGCCGGTGGAAACAGGGCATAAAAGCCGTTGGGTAACACCGCCAGGGCCAGCAACAACAGGTAAGTCGAGGCTTGCAGCAGGGTGCTACGGCTGCTGAATCTGGCGGACCATTTCAGGCCGAAGTATGCAACCAGGCCGGCAACGGGCAACACCCAGAAATGCGTCGGGATCCCAATGAACATTTCGGCGACAACGCTTCTAGCTTCCACCCACTGTTCTCCATCCAAATGCGTGAATTATCGCGGTCAAGCCAGGCAAATGCAAAACAGGCGCGGCTCCAGCCAGTTTTTGAAATTTGCCGGTGAACCTGCATACAGCGCGTTGGGCGGAAATCATGCTGACGTCCCTACACTAAAAACCCGCTTTCGATGGCGGGCTTTTAGTGTAGAGGGGTCATTGCATCATGCTTTTGAACACATCAACGCGGCATCCAACAACCGGCCATGGTCGTACCAGGCATCACGTTGATAGGCCGTGAACTGGTGCTGGCCTCCTGTACTGCGCAGCTCCACAAGGCCACCTGCCTTGCTGGGATCGGTGCTTTCGATGAACAGCCTGACCGAATTATCGCTGTCGACCTCGAAGGTTTTCACATTCCCTGGAAGTTCGCCCTTCACGCACCCCAGATACGCCGGTGGGTTTTTCGCGGTGGTGCCAGAGGTATAATCATGCCCGTCACGCACGTCAGGGTTTTGTGCGCAACCTGCCATGAACACTGCGGCGAAGGTGGACACAAGCAATGCACCTGCTACCGATCTTGAACGCTTCACGCGACACACTCCTGCTCCCCCATCGAGAACCTGGAAAGTGTTGCCAAGTAGCACGCCCATTTTTTAGTTTTCTTGAGCCCATGTTACTGCTCAATAGCAACCGTGCCATAGGGTTGTTTGCTATATGGGTTCAGGATGCATTTGAGGTATAGCCAGGTTTTTCCCCAGCGGCTTTTCTCGCAGGCATCAGGCCGGCCAGCCTGGCCGCAAGAATTCCGGCGGGGCTCGGGCATGTCACAGTCGGATGGGCATAAGCGACGGCAAATGCCCCCAACTCCGAGTATTACCCAGCCCATTTTCGGGGTCAGGCAATGGCCTTGAGAAACACCAGGGTTGCCACCAGATCCAGTACCAGCACAGCAGCCACAACGAAAACCATGTAATAGCGGTCATCCTGAGTCATTTCGGCGCTCTCCGCGAGGTCAATGTCTCAGGGTCACAGCAATTACCGTTCCAGCATCGAACCGCATCCAACCGCTACCACTGCGCTCATGCGTGGCGGCCTTCTACGACGCCTTGACCTGGCATACCCCGTTGGCTTTGTTCTTGCCGGTATACGAGACATCGGGCGAACCGTCGGGGTTGATCGACAGTGAAACCGTCACCCCGCTGCCTTTGGCTTCGAAGTAGTTATCGTTGAACTTCTTCAGCTTGCCTTCCTTGCCATTGATATAGATCGGCCCGCCCTTGTCGGCATGGACCTCGATGTTGCCAGGGCACGTTGCGTTCAACAATGGAATCCCGGCCTGGGCAGCGCCCGACGCCACCAGCAAAGCACCCAGCAATAAGCGTTTCATCTCACACATCTCCAATGGATTGACCGAGATCCAAGCAATAGCCCAGATCAGCGCTGGCCGCCATCGCCTTGGCGCTTTTCGCTCGATGCAGGCATAAAACCACCTGCGAAAAAAACACCCGCCGGCCCTATAAGCCAACTGACGCTCGTGCCTGGGCTAACAGCCGGTACAACAATAGTTAGTGCGAACAGACCTATTCCTGTCCACAGGCGCTTACGTGGTGTGAACCACGCTCGGAAGTTTTCCAGTGTTTCCCCCATCATCACCTATCGCCCCGAACCATAGTAGAAACCCTCTGCAGTAAGCGCCACAGATGCGTGGTAGATCACCTCATTGCTTTTTCTCGTTGCATAGAGATTGCAGAGAAGCCGCCCGGGGCCTTCAGGAGGAATCGGAGAGATTGAATTTTTGTTGCTTTGATCCAGATTCAAGGGCGCGCGACTGAGCTGGCCAGACCGAACGCCGGCGACTATGACATGATCCAGATCGCCCTTTTGAGGTTTTACCTCCCGCATCCGCACAGTATTCCTTATCCACCCCTTCAACCTTGCCAATGCCCCGGACACTTCAAGCACACACAGCCTATCAAGCTCAGCCTCCAGGCTCCTGCCACTGCCTGCAGCCTTCCACTTTAAAAAATCTCCCTCTCGAATCGACTTGGGCTTGGCGTAATAGTTGTAAGCTTCCATACCAGGCGGGGGCCCGTCAGCGGCAAAGTTATAGGACATTTGCTTGCTAAAAATATCTCTGAATATCGAGGGATGATTTTTTTCGATGTACTCCCTGACGTAGGACTCCGTGTACCATCGTTTGGCGACGAACACCCTGTTTTTGTCATCGCCCGCAAGGGCTGGCTGGAATATGGCCGAACAGAGACCGACAACCGCAAACGCTCTAAATGCCATCTGAACTCCCTTCAACACACTCACCCTTTCCCGATAGAGGACCTTACGCATACTACTGCGGCAGGCCGCCTGCTGTGGCGCTTGCGCAGCGTCTCAATAGAGCTGAATCTCTAACCTGACCCATCATCCAGCGTGGATAAAATACCATCATCGCGCCAGTATTCCGCTATTTAATACATTCCTTGTCATGTGGTCTTTAGAGTATGGCGAGGTCTTGCTGATACAGGGCCACGCGCGTCGAACGCGAGCTCGCTGTCACACGTATTGCTTAAGCCATTACCACTGGCCTGCCTCAGTGAAGAAAGTGATCCTTGACGTATTGCACCGTCTTGTCCAACGTGCGCGCCATATCGGGATGTATTAACTGATACTTGCGCTCCAGTTGCTCGCTATCACTCATGTCGAAGCGCTGCGTCTGGATAAAGTCCAATGACTCGGCACTGATCGCAAACCGTGCTTCCAGCCCGGGAATCGCCAAAAGCCACCTGAGCAACCTTATCGATACATGCCGGCGTGGCGCCGTGACCTCCAGCGTTTTTGCGATCTGCTCAAGCATCCCCTGCAGGCTCGATGTGTGTTCATGGAGCGCCAGCGCCTGGCGGTTGGCCATCGAGGGGTCGAAGGCCACACAGGTCATCATCGCCACCAGGTAATCAACGCTGACTAATGGCAGCCAGTGACTGGGGGAGCCGGGGACCGCTTTGAACCGACCTTGTGCCAGATTTCGAATGAGTGAAACCAGAGGCTGCCCTTCCAGGATGTGCCCACTCTCGCTGTGGCCGCACACCGTAGCAGGATGAACGATCGTGTAGTCCGCGCCCGCATCCTGAGCACATTGACTGCCTGGGCGCGCTCCATTGACAGCCCCCAGGAAAACTCCGCGGCGAGGTGGAAGATCACAGAGGCCGAAGACACACCCTGCTTGTCCGCTTCGCTGATCCCGAGCCCCTCTCTACTGATATCGCCCTCAACGGCATTGATATACGCAGGATTACCGCCCAGTTGACCTACCTGTTTTCTGAGACGCTCAATGTTGCCAGGGGTGCGCATAAGCACCCAGGCCTTGTACCCGGCAGCAGTAAGACGGGCCAGTAGATGTTGCCCCACAAATCCACTGCCGCCTGTGACGAAGCATTCCACACTCATGCCTGATTCCTTGTCTGGATAATAGGTGCAGGCTAAGGTGTAGAGCACGCTCTACAGTCAAGGGGTTTTTAGTGTGAACGTTGGAGAGTTAGAGCGCCGCAGTGGCGTCGGTCGGCATACATTGCGCTATTACGAACAGCTCGGGCTTATCGTGGCACAACGACAAGCCAACAATTACCGCAGTTACAGCGATCAGACGGTAGTTGACCTGGCCTTTATTCAGAGCGCCCAGAGTGGCGGTTTTTCCCTCGCTGAGATTGGAGAAATTCTTGCAGCCAAGCGAGGTAACAAGATCGATTGCGCACAAGGCGCAGCCTTGGTCGCCAGCAAGATGACCGAAATTCAAGCGAAGATCGCCACGCTTCAAGCCGCGTATGTCTTTCTGAACGCAGAGCATGCGAAGCTTGAAGCCAGTGCCATTGCCGACGGTCTGATTACTCCCGGCTTAGCTGTCCATCTGCATGCCTCTACGCCATAGCCTCTGGCAAGGCCATTCGCTCAGCTCGTCAAGCCACGCCGATGGCAGGCTTAACATTTGACCGTCCAGAGCTGATCGATCCGCGTCGTATAGGATTGGCTCATCATCTCCCTCCTCATCCCCCAGTCCGGGGATGCCGGCACGCTGGCGGCTCGCATCGTCCCCCTCCCCCAGCGCCCGTTGATGTCATCCATCACCTGCATCAGTCGATCACATGCCACTGACTGTTTGAGCGCAAACAAGTCCTCTGAAAAATCACCTGGTTGCCGCAGGTCCATCAGCAGCACTTCTGCCTTGCTGTAGCGAAATCCTGGCCTGAAGATTCGCCCGACCGCATCGGTGGCCAGTCGGGTCATCAGCAGCGTGTCGCAGGTGGGGTATGGCAGCTCCACCAACGCGCCCTGTGCGTGGTGCGCCTCATCCGGGTTGAACATGCCGGTGCGAATGCTCACACGCATGCGCTTGCACACTGAGCCTTGGGCGCGGAGTTTTTCCGTTGCTCGGCCGACGTAAGTGGCCACTGCCTGCTTGATGGGCGCCAGCTCTGTCAGCCGCTTGCCGAACATCCGGCTGCAGCAAATTTCCTGCTTCGGGGGGTCGGGGTCGTCCAGTTCCAGGCACGGCGTGCCTGCGAGCTCGCGGGCAGTCTTCTCCACCACCACACTGAATTTCTGCCGCAGCGTCCAGGCATCAGCCTTGGCCAGATCCATTGCCGTGTGAATGCCCATCGCCTCGAGGTGGGCGGTCATCCGCCGCCCGATGCCCCATACCTCTTTAACTTCGGTGTTGCGCAGCACCCAATCGCGCTTGAACGGATCGGTAATGTCGACCACACCCCCGGTCTGCGCCTGCAGGCACTTCGCCGTATGATTGGCCAGCTTGGCGAGCGTCTTTGTGCCGGCGATACCGACACCCACGGGGATACCGGTGCACTGGAAGATCCTGGACCGCATCTTGCGTCCGAACTGGGTCAGGTTTTCCTGTACTCCAGACAGATCAGCGAAGCACTCGTCGATGCTGTAGATCTCAGTGGCCGGCACCATCGAATCGATCAGGGTCATGACCCGCTCGCTCATGTCGCCGTACAACGCATAGTTGCTGCTGAAAGCCTTGATGCCGTGCCGGCGCAGCTTGTCCTTCACTTGAAAGTACGGCTCGCCCATCTTCACGAAGGGCTTCGCGTCGTATGACCTGGCGATCACGCAGCCGTCGTTGTTGCTCAACACGACGATCGGGGTTTTGGCCAGGTCGGGCCGAAACACGCGCTCGCAGCTCGCGTAGAACGAGTTGCAGTCGATCAGCGCGAATACCTGGTCACTGCGCATGGTCGCGAACGCTGTAACGCACAACGCCCCAGACAACGAGCTCGTCGCCTTCCATGATGTACCGTGCCGGGTAGGCGGGATTTTCAGATTTCAGGATTACCACGCCATCGCGACGATGCAGACGCTTGCAAACGGGCTCGCTGTTGACTGCAGCGATGACAATGTCCCCATGCTCCGCCTCACGACCGCGGTCGACGATGACGATGTCACCCGAGTAGATCCCTGCCCCTTGCATGCTGTCGCCCTCCACTTTCACCAGATACACATGGGGTGCGCGAAGGTCGAATAGCTCATCAAGGGAAATATGGCCTTCCAGATGGTCCGCGGCAGGCGAAGGGAAACCAGCCGGAACGTGAAACGAATACAGCGGAAGCAGTTCGGTTCCGCCGGTTGGCGTACCCAAAAATGTGATGGTCATGGTGGAAGGTCCGATGATAGCTGTATGTATATACAGTAAATCTGGCATCGGCTGCCCGGTCAATCCTGACCGGTAAAAATTCTGACGGACGAGGTTGAGGAAAGGATAAAACCGGCCGGGACCGTTTCGTTCTGCTGAACGATCGGGCCTTGCGGGCTATCCAGTTTGCCAGGCATTACGCGGATCGTCGTAGGGATGGCATCGGGCGGTGACCGAAACGCCGTTCCTGTTCCCGCCGTCGAAGTATGCCGAGTACGTGAAACAGACCTCCGATCTGCTCAAACAGTGGGTGCCGGTGCTGAATGAATTGGGAATCAGGCGTCGCCCCCCCATACAACTGCCGTCACACCTATGCGACAATACGTTCAATGTCCGGCCTCAACCCCCGCATTTATCGCCCAACAGCTGGGTCACAGCATGCAGATGCTGCTGTCGACGTCTGTCCGTTGGCTTAACTCAAGCTCCGACTGGAGCGAGCTGGAAAAACTCAGGATTGGTATCAAATCGGTATCAGCTGAAAGCCCGGCGTCGTAAGTTACTGATAGGTAAGCCCTTTGATCTCCACCGCTAACATCACCATGCAGTTCGGCTCCAAGCCGCTGTTCGAAAACGTTTCCGTAAAATTCAACAACGGCAACCGTTACGGCCTGATCGGCGCTAACGGTTGCGGCAAGTCGACCTTCATGAAGATCCTCGGCGGCGACCTGGAGCCGTCCGGTGGCCAGGTCATGCTCGAGCCAAACACCCGCCTGGGCAAGCTGCGCCAGGACCAGTTCGCCTATGAAGAATTCACCGTGATCGACACCGTGATCATGGGCCACGGCCAGCTGTGGAAGGTCAAGGCCGAGCGCGACCGTATCTACTCGCTGCCGGAAATGACCGAGGAAGACGGCATGGCCGTCGCCGAGCTGGAAACCGAATTCGCCGAAATGGACGGCTACACCGCCGAATCCCGCGCCGGTGAACTGCTGCTCGGCCTGGGTATCCCCCTGGAGCAACACTTCGGCCCGATGAGCGAAGTGGCGCCAGGCTGGAAGCTGCGTGTGCTGCTGGCCCAGGCATTGTTCTCGGACCCGGACGTGCTGCTGCTCGACGAACCGACCAACCACCTGGATATCAACACCATCCGCTGGCTGGAAACGATCCTCACGGCGCGTAACAGCACCATGATCATCATTTCCCACGACCGCCACTTCCTCAACAGCGTCTGCACCCACATGGCCGACCTGGACTACGGCGAGCTACGCCTGTTCCCGGGCAACTATGACGAGTACATGACTGCGGCTACCCAGTCGCGCGAGCAATTGCTGTCGGACAACGCCAAGAAAAAGGCACAGATCGCAGAGCTGCAGACCTTCGTCAGCCGCTTCTCGGCCAACGCCTCCAAGGCCAAGCAGGCGACTTCGCGCGCCAAGCAGATCGACAAGATCCAGCTGGCCGAGGTCAAGCCTTCCAGCCGTGTCAGCCCGTTCATCCGCTTCGAGCAAACCAAAAAGCTGCACCGTCAGGCGGTAGTGGTCGAGAAGATGGCGAAAGCCTTCGACGACAAGGTGCTATTCAAGAACTTCGACATTACCGTCGAAGCGGGCGAGCGCGTTGCGATCATCGGCCCCAACGGTATTGGCAAGACTACCCTGCTGCGTACCTTGGTCGGCGAAATGACCCCGGATGCCGGATCGGTGAAATGGACCGACAGCGCCGAAGTGGGCTACTACGCCCAGGACCACGCTCACGACTTTGAAGACGACCTGAGCCTGTTCGACTGGATGGGCCAGTGGACCTCCGGCGAGCAGGTGATTCGCGGCACCCTGGGGCGCATGCTGTTCTCCAACGACGAGATCCTCAAGTCGGTGAAGGTGATTTCCGGTGGTGAGCAAGGCCGCATGCTGTTCGGCAAGCTGATCCTGCAAAAGCCTAACGTGCTGGTGATGGACGAGCCTACCAACCACCTGGACATGGAATCGATCGAGGCGCTGAACCTGGCGCTGGAAAACTACCCGGGCACCCTGCTGTTCGTCAGCCACGACCGCGAGTTCGTGTCGTCGCTGGCCACCCGCATCATCGAGCTGTCGCCCGATGGCGTGGTGGACTTCAGCGGCACCTACGACGATTACCTGCGCAGCCAGGGCGTACTGGTCTGATTGATGGGTAAGGCCTGGCCATTGTGTATGGCTGGGCCTCTTCGCGGGCTTGCCCGCGAAGATCCCACCGCCAGCCCTACAGCTGACACAACCCGACGAATAATTCGTTAGCCTGCTTTCATTTCCTTCATGTAACAGCCATCATGGAACCACGCCCAACCGCCCGCCCGCGAAAGAGCCCATGACCGCGCAACAACCTGCCCCCGCCAGCAACACGCTGCACATCACTCAGCAGATCCTGTCGATCGTTTTCTACACCTTCATTGCCTTCCTCTGCATCGGCCTGCCGATTGCGGTGCTACCCAGCTACGTGCACGACCAACTGGGCTTTGGTGCAGTGATCGCCGGGATAACCATTGGCCTGCAATACCTGGCCACCCTGCTCAGCCGCCCGTTTGCCGGGCGCGTTGCAGATACCCTCGGGGGCAAGCAAGCCATCCGTTTCGGCCTGATGGGAATTGCCGGCTGCGGGGTATTGACCCTGTTATCGGCCTGGACCCTGACGCTGCCCCTGCTGAGCCTGGCGCTGCTGCTTGTGGGCCGTTTGCTGCTCGGCATCGCCCAGGGGCTGATCGGTGTGGCCACCTTGAGCTGGGGCATCAGCCAGGTCGGCCCCGAACACACCGCCCGGGTGATCTCATGGAACGGCATCGCCTCCTACGGCGCGATTGCGATCGGCGCGCCCCTGGGAGTGTTGGCCGTGGATGGGCTGGATTTCAGCGTGCTGGGGCCAGCTTTGCTGGTGCTGGCAACCCTTGCCATGCTGGTGTTGCGCAAGCGTCCCGACGTGGTGGTGGTACGCGGCGAACGCCTGCCGTTCTGGTCGGCGTTTGCCCGGGTCGCGCCATGCGGCCTTGGCCTGACCCTGGCCTCGATCGGCTATGGCACCCTGACCACCTTCGTCACCTTGTACTATCTGGAGCGCGGCTGGGGTGGCGCAGCCTGGTGTTTGAGTGCGTTTGGTGTGTGTTTCATCATTTCGCGGCTGCTGTTCGTCAACGCGGTCAACCGGTTTGGTGGTTACAACGTGGCGGTCGCCTGCATGGCCACTGAAGTGCTGGGCCTGAGCCTGCTGTGGCTCGCGCCTTCGCCGGCCTGGGCTCTGGTTGGCGCAGGGCTTACCGGTTTCGGGCTGTCGCTGGTGTACCCGGCGCTGGGCGTCGAGGCAATCCGGCAGGTCCCCAGCAGCAGCCGCGGCGCGGGGCTGGGGGCCTATGCGGTATTCTTCGATATGGCCTTGGCTATCGCCGGCCCGGTGATGGGCGCAGTAGCCGTGCACCTGGGCTATGCCTCGATCTTCTGCGTGGCTGCCCTGCTCGCCCTGGCCGGGGTGGGCCTAACGCTGTTGCTGTCGCGGCACGCTCGCCGCAGCTGACCGCTCGGCCAGTTGCGGCGTGCCCAGCGCCTGGCTGAAAAACGCCGCCGTTTCACGCTCTAGCGAATGATGGATATGGCGGCGGTCCACGCCCTCGGCATCTTTGCACAGCGCCGGCATCCGCGCGTACTGCTCGGCGTCGCAGTGGGCCATGAACACAAAGTGGCCGGCGCCGGCCAACAGGCGGTAATCGGGGGTGACCGGCAGCTTGCGGGCCAGAGCCTCGGCGTTGCGGTCCACCGCCACCAGTTGGTCGCTATCGCCGCTATAGATCAGGGCTGGCACCTGAACCCCGGCCAAGGCATGGCGCCCGAACAGCAGGCTCAGCGGCGCCATCAGCATCACCGCCCCTACCCGCGGGTCGGCCTGCGGCGCCAGTTCGCTGCGGTCGGCAATCAATATGCCGTGGGTCTTGCAGGCGTCGGCGTCGTTCGGGCGCTCCAGGCAGTACTGGCGCAGGCGGTCCAGGTCCGGGCGCGCACCGGAAAGGATCAACGCGGTTTCGCCACCAGCCGAATAACCGATCACGCCCACCTTGCCTTCGTCCAGATAAGGCCCGACCAATGCATCATCGCGGACGGCGGTGATTGCGGCGCTGACTTGCAGCGGCCGACCATACAGGTTGCTCAGGGTGCCCAGACGACTGTGGTCGCGGGCGTTGTCCCCCGGGTGCACTACCGCCACCACTACGAAGCCTCGCCGTGCCAACGCGGTTGCCAGGTAGTGCAGCGCCAATGGGCTGCCGGTATTGCCGTGGGATAGGACCAGTAACGGGAATCGGCCCGTGGCGACGGTTGCCTCCTCAGCCACCTCGACTGGATAGCCGTCTATACGGCTACTACGGGGTTTACCAATAGCGGGGTAGAACGCCAGTGCTTGCATCGGCCGGCGATCGACCGGGTCGGCCAAGGTCATGTGGTGCAGGCCGACAACCTGCGGCGCAGCCTCGGCATGGGCCAGCAGGCCGCCGAGCAGGGCCAGCGCCACCAGGCAGCGAGGGATAGTCATCGGCCAGCGGTTCCTTGCAGGGCGAAGGGATAGCCCAGCATAGAGCCGGCCTGGCTGGCGCCGGATGAAAACTGGATGAAACCATCGTCATGCAAGTTGCGCGCGCACCCTATGCATTTGCGCATGGCGTCGAACCCGTGGCATAGATACAGGTCCACGTCTTTACGTGACCGTTTCGCGCCAATGAAGGAGATTCATGCATGAGCAAGCCCGCCTATGTACCCCCCAAGGTCTGGCGCAACGAGGCAGCCTCCGGCGGCCAGTTCGCCAGCATCAACCGCCCGGTTGCCGGCCCGACGCACGACAAGGACCTGCCGCTGGGCAAGCACCCGCTGCAGCTGTATTCCCTGGCAACACCCAATGGCGTCAAGGTCACCATTGCCCTTGAAGAGCTGCTTGCCTTGGGCCATACCGCAGCCGAGTACGATGCCTGGTTGATCCGCATTGGTGAGGGCGACCAGTTTTCCAGCGGCTTCGTCCAGGTCAACCCCAATTCCAAGATCCCTGCCCTGCTCGACCGCAGCGTCGAACCAGCTGTGCGCGTATTTGAATCGGGTTCGATCCTGCTGTACCTGGCAGACAAGTTCGGCGCACTGCTGCCAAAATCGCCCGCTACACGCACAGAGAGCCTGAATTGGCTGTTCTGGCAGATGGGCGCAGCGCCTTACCTGGGCGGTGGCTTCGGTCACTTCTACGTGTATGCCCCGGAAAAATTCGAATACGCGATCAACCGCTTCACCATGGAGGCCAAGCGTCAACTGGACGTGCTTGACCGCCGGCTGGCCGAGAGCCGCTACCTGGGCGGTGATGAGTACAGCATTGCCGATATTGCCGTGTGGCCGTGGTATGGCCAGCTGGTGCGCGGCAACCTGTATGACGCGGCAGAATTCCTGGCGGTGGATGAGTATCCCAACGTACAGCGCTGGGCCGAGGAAATTGCCCAGCGCCCGGCGGTGCAGCGCGGAACTCGGGTAAACCGGACTTGGGGGGATGAGGCCAGCCAGGTGCCCGAGCGGCATACGGCGCAGGACCTGGATTGAGGGTTGGCCGGGGTCGCTGGGCGACCCCGACAATGCCCGCTTGCATAAAACCATTTGCCCCCGCGCAAACCTGCGTCCGCCAAGCCCTTCTTGTACACTCCTCGCACTAGCCCCCACCTGCACAAATTTTTTGGTGAACGCATGATCGAGGTAACCGAGGTTTCCATTGCCGAGCTGCGCGACGCGCTCGAGTCGGGCCGCACGACGGCGGTCGAGCTGGTCAAGGCTTACCTGGCGCGTATCGACGCCTATGATGGCGCCGACACCGCCACCGCCCTGAACGCTGTCGTGGTACGCAACCCCGAGGCGCTCAAAGAAGCCGAGGCCTCCGACGCCCGCCGCGCCCAAGGCCAGGTTCTGAGCCCGCTGGATGGCATCCCCTACACCGCCAAGGACAGCTACCTGGTCAAAGGCCTGACCGCCGCGTCCGGCAGCCCTGCGTTCAAGGACCTGGTAGCCCAACGCGACGCCTTCACCATCGAGCGTCTGCGCGCCGCCGGTGCCGTGTGCCTGGGCAAGACCAACATGCCGCCCATGGCCAACGGTGGCATGCAGCGCGGCGTGTATGGCCGCGCCGAAAGCCCGTATAACGCCAACTTCCTGACTGCGCCCTTCGCCTCGGGGTCGTCCAACGGTGCCGGCACCGCCACCGCCGCCAGTTTCAGCGCCTTCGGCCTGGCCGAGGAAACCTGGTCCAGCGGCCGTGGCCCGGCGTCCAACAATGGCTTGTGCGCCTACACCCCATCGCGCGGCGTGATTTCGGTGCGCGGCAACTGGCCGCTGACCCCGACCATGGACGTGGTGGTGCCTTACGCCCGCACCATGGCCGACCTGCTGGAAATCCTCGACGTGGTGGTCGCCGATGACGCTGACAAGCGCGGCGACCTGTGGCGCCTGCAGCCCTGGGTGCCGATCCCGGCGGCATCGACTGTGCGCCCTGCCTCTTACCTGGACCTGGCAGTGGATGCCAGCGCACTCAAGGGCAAACGCTTTGGCGTACCACGCATGTACATCAATGCCGATGCCGAAGCAGGCACCTCCGAAAAACCAGGCATCGGTGGCCCGACCGGCCAACGCATCAACACCCGCGCTACTGTAATCGACTTGTGGCAACAGGCACGCCAGGCCCTGGAAGCGGCTGGTGCCGAAGTGCTGGAAGTGGACTTTCCGCTGGTGTCCAACTGCGAGGGCGACCGCCCGGGCGCGCCGACCGTTTACAACCGCGGCATCGTCAGCAAGGAGTTCCTGCATGACGAGCTGTGGGAGCTGTCGGGCTGGGCGTTTGACGACTTCCTGCAAGCCAACGGCGACCCCAAGCTCAACCGCTTGGCCGATGTCGATGGCCCACAGATATTCCCGCACGACCCGGGCACCCTGCCCAACCGCGAGGACGACCTGGCTGCGGGCATGGACGAGTACGTCAACATGGCCAAGCGCGGGCTGAAGACCTGGGACCAGATCGAGACCGTGCCCGATGGCCTGCGCGGCCTGGAGCACACCCGCAAACTGGACCTGGAAGACTGGATGGACAACCTGGGCCTGGATGCGGTGCTGTTCCCGACCGTGGCCGATGTAGGCCCGGCCGATGCCGACGTGAACCCGGCATCGGCGGACATCGCCTGGAGCAACGGTATCTGGGTGGCCAACGGCAACCTGGCGATCCGTCACCTGGGTGTACCGACCGTCACCGTGCCAATGGGCGTGATGGCCGACATCGGCATGCCGGTGGGGCTGACCTTTGCCGGGCGGGCTTACAGTGACAACGCATTGTTGAGCTTTGGTGCAGCCTTCGAGGCGACTGGCTCGCGCCGGATGATTCCGCCGCGCACCCCGGCTCTGGGCTGACTTTTACAAGGGCCGCTTTGCGGCCCATCGCCGGCAAGCCAGCTCCCACAGGTACTGCACAACCCTTGAGGTTTGCCGTTTCCTGTGGGAGCTGGCTTGCCGGCGATAAGGGCAGTAGAACCAAGGCGGATCGCTTAATTCAACTCAATGTGTAAAACTACACAAAATGTTGATTTTGCGATCTGCCATGCCTATCACTCCCAGCGAAGAACGCCACCTCACACTCACGGTGCTCAAGGCCGCCATCCAGGCCTTGGGCAGCGTTGCCGCACGCAACATGGAAATCCTCCTGCACGACCTGGATCACCCGGAGCATTCCGTGGTGGCGATCGTCAACGGTCACCTCTCCGGCCGCAGCGTCGGCAGCCCGATCCTCGCCGCCCCAGAGCAGGACCAAGGCTTCAGGGCACTTATGCAGGCCTCAGCGGAACAGCACGGCAGCGAGCCGGTGGTACTGCCCGACTACCCCACCACGCTCAAGGGCCGCACCCTGCGCAGCGCCACCGCGATCTTTCGCGACAGCACCGGCCACCCCTTCGCCAGCCTCTGCGTCAACACCGACGTCACCGGCCTGGACGCCGCCATGAACTTTCTCCAGCAGTTCCAACCACTGGGGGCCACGCCTGCCGTCAACGAACCCGCCGACATGGAACTGCTGATGAGCGAGATCATCCAGGCTTCCCTGCAACGCAGCGGCCAAGGGCGGATGAACAAGCAGGCCAAGGTTGAAGCCGTGCGGGTCATGCAGGAACGCGGCCTGTTCATCGTCAAGGGCGGCGTGGAAAAGGCCGCCAGTGCCCTCGGCGTAACCCGCTACACCATTTACAACTACCTTGAACAATTACGCGGAACCAGCCAATGACCTTGCATATCCACACCCCCCTGATCGAATCCCGCTCGCTGTCGTTGGTTGCGGGCCGAAACGTCTGGCTCAAGCTCGATGCCCTGCAACCTTGCGGCTCGTTCAAACTGCGCGGGGTGGGCCACGCCTGCGAAGTGCATCGGGCCCGTGGCGCCCGGCAGTTCGTCTCATCGTCGGGCGGCAACGCCGGCCTGGCGGTGGCCTATGCAGGGCGCAAACTGGGTGTGCCGGTGACCGTGGTAGTCCCCGAGACCACCACCGAGCGGGCCAAGGAGCTGCTGCGCCTGGAAGACGCCAACGTGGTGGTGCATGGCAGCTCCTGGCAAGAGGCCAACGCCCTGGCGCAGACCTTGGTGGGGCCGGATGATGCGTTCATCCACCCGTTTGACGATCCGCTGCTGTGGGCCGGGCATGCCAGCCTGATCGATGAAGTCGCCGAAGCAGGCGTCAAACCGGACGCCGTGGTGCTGTCGGTGGGCGGTGGCGGCTTGCTCAGCGGCGTGGTCCAGGGGCTGCAGCGCAATGGCTGGGGTGATGTCCCGGTGCTGGCGGTGGAAACCCACGGCGCCGCGTCGCTGCATGCGGCCATGCAGGCGGGGCATTCGGTCGAGCTGGAGCGCATCGCCTCGGTGGCGACCTCGCTGGGGGCAAAGCGGGTAGCTGATCAGGCGCTGGCCTGCGCGCAGCAACACCCGGTGCACAGCCACCTGGTAAGTGATCGTGCAGCGCTGGAGGCCTGTGAGCGGTTCCTGCTGGACCATCGCGTTCTGGTCGAGCCAGCGTGTGGAGCGGCGCTGGCATTGGCGTATGCGCCGGGCGCCTTGGCGCAATACCAGAATGTGCTGGTGGTGGTTTGTGGTGGTGCTACGGCAACGCTTGAGCAAATTCGGGCGTGGCTGCAGCAAGCCGATTGAGGCTGCCACCTGTCGGTGGTGATTACGTTAGTCACATGCGCCTGTTCTACTGAGCCCGCCGCAACCGGAAAAATGCCCTCGCAACGGCGTCAACCCTGACGAAATGCGTATCGCACCCTTTCGGTCTGCGGCAAGTGAAGGCACAATGCGTGTCCTTTTTTTGGCCGGCCTGGCCGGGGGCCTTTAAATGATCAAGACGCCGTATTACCTCATCGATAAAACCAAGCTGCTCAGCAACATGGAGAAGATCGCCTACGTGCGTGAACACTCCGGTGCCAAGGCGCTGCTTGCCCTCAAGTGCTTCGCCACCTGGTCGGTCTTCGACTTGATGCAGCAGTACATGGACGGCACCACCTCGTCCTCCCTCTTCGAGCTCAAGCTCGGCCGCCAGAAGTTCGCCGGCGAGACCCACGCCTACAGCGTGGCCTGGGCCGACGACGAGGTCGAGGAAATGCTCGAGAACTGCGACAAGATCATCTTCAACTCGATCGGCCAGCTGCAGCGCTTTGCCGAACAGTCCGAAGGCAAGGTGCGCGGCCTGCGCGTCAACCCGCAGGTCAGCAGCTCTGACTACCTGCTGGCCGACCCGGCACGTCCGTTCAGCCGCCTGGGCGAATGGGACCCTGCCAAGATCGAGCAGGTGATCGAACAGATCTCCGGCTTCATGTTCCACAACAACTGCGAGAACGGCGACTTCGGCCTGTTCGACAAGATGCTCACGCACATCGAAGAGCGCTTCGGTCACCTGCTGCACAAGGTCGAGTGGGTCAGCCTCGGTGGCGGCATCCACTTCACCGGTGAAGACTATGCGGTAGACGCCTTCTGCGCACGCCTCAAAGCCTTCTCGGAGAAGTACGGCGTGCAGGTGTACCTGGAGCCGGGCGAAGCGGCCATCACCAACAGCGCCTCGCTGGAAGTGACCGTGCTCGACACCCTGTACAACGGCAAGCACCTGGCCGTGGTCGACAGCTCGATTGAAGCGCACCTGCTCGACCTGCTGATCTACCGCCTCAACGCCAAGATGGCCCCCAACGACGGCGAGCACACCTACATGGTCTGCGGCAAGTCGTGCCTAGCCGGTGACATCTTCGGCGAGTACCAATTCGATCGCCCGTTGGCCATTGGCGATCGCCTGTCGTTCATCGACACGGCGGGTTACACCATGGTCAAGAAAAACTGGTTCAACGGTCTGAAAATGCCATCCATCGTGGTCAAGCAACTCGACGGCAGCGTCGAAGTCGTCCGCGAGTTCGGTTTTGAAGACTACGTTTCCAGCCTGTCGTAAGGCCGGCTTTCCAAGTAAGGAGCAAAAGGTAAATTGAAGAAGAACGTTCTTATCATTGGTGCAGGAGGTGTCGCCAAGGTGGTGGCCCACAAGTGCGCACAGCATAACGACGAACTGGGTCGTATCGCTATCGCGTCACGGAACATCTCCAAATGCCAGGCCATCATCGACAGCGTCAAGGCCAAGGGTAGCCTCAAGGTACCCGCCGACATCCTGGCCTTCTCGCTCAATGCCCTCGATGTCGAGGCAACCAAGGCGCTGATCCGCGAGACCGAATCGCAGATCGTGATCAACGTAGGTTCCGCCTTCCTCAACATGTCGGTGCTGCGTGCCTGCATCGATACGGGTGTCGCCTATCTGGACACCGCCATCCACGAAGAGCCGGGCAAGATTTGCGAGACCCCGCCGTGGTACGGCAACTACGAGTGGAAACACCTCGAAGAGTGCCAGGCAAAGAACATTACAGCCATTCTCGGCGTCGGTTTCGACCCGGGTGTGGTAAACAGCTACGCCAAACTGGCGCAGCAGCAGTATTTCGACAGCATTGATTCGATCGACATTCTCGACGTCAATGCCGGTTCGCATGGCAAGTACTTTGCCACCAACTTCGACCCGGAAATCAACTTCCGCGAGTTCACCGGGCAAGTGTGGAGCTGGCAGAACAGCCAGTGGACCAGCAACACCATGTTCGAGGTCAAGCGTACCGACGACCTGCCCGTGGTAGGATCGCAAAACCTGTACCTGACCGGCCACGACGAAGTTCACTCGATTTCGAAGAACCTCAACGTACCGAACGTGCGTTTCTGGATGAGCTTCGGCGAGCACTACATCAATGTGTTCACCGTGCTGAAAAACCTGGGCCTGCTCAGCGAGCAACCGGTGAAAACCGCCGAAGGCCTGGAAGTGGTACCGCTGAAAGTGGTCAAGGCCGTACTGCCAGACCCGGCCTCCCTGGCCCCTGGCTACACCGGCAAGACCTGCATCGGTGACCTGGTCAAGGGCACCAAGGATGGCCAGCCGCGCGAAGTGTTCATCTACAACGTGGCTGACCACGAAGAAGCCTACGCCGAGACCGACAGCCAGGGCATTTCCTACACCGCCGGTGTACCGCCAGTGGCTGCTGCCCTGCTGGTTGCCCGTGGCGAATGGGATGCCAAGCGCATGGTCAACGTCGAGGAGCTGCCAGCCGAGCCGTTCCTCAAGGCGCTGGACGTGATGGGCCTGCCAACCCGCGTCAAGGATGAAAAAGGCGATCGTCCTTGGGACGCTGAAGCCTAAGTAACAAACAGAAGGGGCGCCACATGGCGCCCCTTCTGCGTTTCCAGGCCTGGCCTCTTCGCGGGCTCGCCCGCTCCCACAGATAACGTGCTTCTCAGGCCTCAAGTTATCCTGTGGGGGGGCAAGCCCGCGAAGAGGCCCGTACAGGACTTCACCCTACTTCCGCGCCTCAAGAATGAGGTTGAACGGCGTCTGCGTCGCACGCCGGAACCGGCTGAACCCCGCCTCCTCGAACACCGCCCGCAACCGCGCCTCCCCGGCTTGCGCGCCCAGCCCCAAGCCCACCTCTTGCGACAGCGAATTCGGCGTGCAGATGAAGGTAGACGCTGCGTAGAACAAGCGCCCTACCGGCGTCAGGTTACCGTCCAGCGAATCCTCGGCAAAAGGTTCTACCAGCATGACCGTGCCGTCAGCCTTCAACGCCCGATAGGCATGCTTGGCCGCCCCCACCGGGTCGCCCATGTCGTGCAGGCAATCGAAGAAGCACACCAGGTCATGGTCATGCCCCGGGTAATCCTTCGCACTGGCCTGCTGAAAACTCACCCGCTCGGCTAGCCCCGCCTCACGCGCACGATCGTTGGCGGTGGTGATGGAAGGCCCGTGGTAGTCGTAGCCGACGAAGGTAGACGCTGGAAACGCCTGGGCCATGACCAGCGTCGAGGCGCCATGCCCGCAGCCTACATCCGCGACCTTGGCGCCCGCCTGTAGCTTGGCCACTACACCCTCGAGCGCTGGCAACCACTCAGCGACCAGAAACGTACGGTAGCCCGGCCGGAAAAACCGCTCGGTACCGCTGAACATGCACGGGTGGTGGTCCCCCCAGGCCAGCCCGCCATCGCCGCGCATGGCCGCGACCAGCTTGTCCTTGTCATGGAACAGCGCAGCGATCACTGCGGCCCCACCGGCCATGTAAGCCGGGGAGTCCTCCAGCGCCAGGGCCATGGCCTGCTCTGCGGGCAGCACAAAAGAGCCCTTGTCGTGTGCCATGTAACCCGAAGCGGCCTGGGCGTTCAGCCATTCGCGCACCAGCCGCGGATGGCAGCCGGTTTTTTCCGCCAGCGCTTCGGGGGTAGTTGGCTGGCTATCGGCCATCGCTCGATACAACCCCAGTTCGTCGCCCAGGATGACATTGGCCAGGGTCGCCGCTGCACCCATGTCGCCCACCAGCTTGCCCATGAAATCGTGAAGCCGTGCCTCGTCCATGACCTGCCCTCCTCTGCAAGAAGGCCATCGCCAGCGAGGGAACTCCGATCCGGGGAGGCGGTGGTCGGTTCAAGGGTTTGTGCTCGCCCTACAGCGCGTTATCGCGAGCACTCGGTAAGTTTAGATCTTCTGCACATACGCGACGAGATCCCGTCTAAATAGCGGCGGAATTCCTCCTTCAGGTAACAATTCCTAAACAAGACTGTGACATTTTTTTTCAGCTTTCTTATCAAGGAGCGGAAAGATGAAAGTCACGGTTTTCGGTACCGGCTATGTCGGCCTCACCCAGGCAGTGTGCCTGGCCCAGGTGGGGCACTCGGTGTTGTGCATGGATGTCGACGCCGAGCGGGTTGCCACTCTCAATGAAGGCCATTGCCCGATCTTCGAGCCCGGCCTTGCGCCGATGCTGGAGAAAAACCTGGCCTGTGGCCGCCTGCGCTTCACCACTGATGCCATGGCAGCAGCCAACTACGCAAGGCTGCAGTTCATTGCAGTCGGCACACCGCCGCAAGCCGATGGCAGCGCTGACCTGAAGCAGGTTTTTGCCGTGGTCGACAGCATTCTCGAACATGCTGACGGCGCCAAGGTGATCGTCAACAAGTCCACCGCCCCGGTCGGCACGGTGCACCGTATCAAGTCGCGCATAGCCCAGGCCGTCACCGACCCCGCTCGCTTCCAGGTAATCAGCAACCCGGAGTTTCTCAAAGAAGGCTCGGCCGTGGACGACTGCATGCGGCCGGACCGCATTATCATCGGCGGCGCCGAACCGGCCGAAGTGGAGTTGCTGCGCGAGCTGTACCTGCCGTTCAGCCGCAACCGCGAAAAACTCATGGTCATGGATGCACGCAGCGCCGAGCTGACCAAGTACGCGGCCAACTGCATGCTGGCGACCAAGATTTCCTTCATCAACGAAATCGCCAACCTGGCCGAGCACCTGGGGGCCGATATCGAAATGGTGCGCCGCGGCATCGGCTCCGACCCGCGCATCGGTTACGACTTCATCTACGCCGGCTGCGGCTTTGGCGGCTCATGCTTCCCCAAGGACCTGCAAGCCCTGCGCCGCAGCGCCGAAGCTGAAGGCTTCGAGCCGCAGTTGCTGCGTGCGGTGGAGTCGGTCAACGAACATCAGAAGGGTCGGCTGTTCAGCAAGATCCAGCGGCATTATCCCGATGGCCTGCGCGGCAAGGTATTCGCCCTGTGGGGGTTGTCGTTCAAGCCCAACACCAATGACATCCGCGAAGCCTCCAGCCGAATTTTGCTGGAAGCGCTGTGGGCTGCTGGCGCGCGAGTGCAGGCTCACGACCCGCAGGCGATGGACGAAATCCTGCGGCATTACGGCCCGCGCACCGATTTGCAGCTGGTGCCGTGCAAGGACGATGCGCTGGAGGGCGCCGATGCCCTGGTCATCGTCACAGAGTGGCAGGACTACCGTGTGCTGAATCTGGACAAAGTGCCGGATCTGTTGGCCGATCGAGTGGTGTTCGACGGCCGCAACCTGTTCGAACCCGAGCACATGGCCGCTGCCGGCCTGACTTACTACGGTATCGGCCGCGGCCAGGTGCAGCCAGCATGCCCGTACTGATTACCGGTGTGGCCGGCTTTATCGGCTTCCACGTCGCGCGCCGCCTGTGCGAGGCAGGCATCGAGGTACTCGGCATCGACAACCTCAATGCCTACTACAGCGTCGAGCTGAAACGGGCGCGCCTGCAACAGCTGTCCGGCTTCGCCAATTTCCGCTTTCAGCCCCTGGACATCGCCAACAGCGTCGACCTGCAACAGCTGTTCACCGGGCAGGCATTCAGTGAAGTGATCCACCTGGCGGCCCAGGCCGGGGTGCGCTATTCGCTGGACAACCCCGGGGCCTATGGCCAAGCCAACCTGGTCGGTTTCCTCAATATGCTCGAAGCCTGCCGCCAGCATCCGCCGCGCCACTTGATCTACTCCTCCAGCAGCTCGGTGTACGGCGCCAACGCCAAGCTGCCGTTCAGCGTCGACGACCCGGTCGAGCAGCCGGTGTCGCTCTATGCCGCCAGCAAGCGCGCCAATGAACTGATGGCGCACAGCTATGCGCACCTGTATCGCCTACCGACCACGGGTTTGCGCTTTTTCACCGTCTACGGTCCGTGGGGCCGCCCCGACATGGCGCTGTTCAAGTTCACCCGCGCCATGCTCGAAAGCCGCCCGATCGAGATTTACAACAACGGCCTGATGGGGCGCGACTTCACCTACATCGACGACATCGTCGAAAGCATCCTGCGCCTGCGCCTGAAGCCACCACAGCCTGCCCACGGGCAACCGCCCTGCCAGCTGTTCAACATCGGCCGTGGCCAGCCGGTGCGGCTGCTGCATTTCGTCGAGTGCCTGGAGGACGCCTTGGGCATCAAGGCCCAGCGCGACTACCTGCCACTGCAAGCGGGAGACGTGCTCGAGACCTGGGCCGATGTGGGCTCGCTGGCGCGCTGGATCGACTTTACCCCGGGCACATCGCTGGAACACGGCGTTAACGCTTTCGTTGGCTGGTACCGGGATTTTTACCGGGTTTGAGCCGCGCCCTCACAACAAGACCACAGGTAGCCTCATGACAGATCCACTTGACCTCTCGGTACTGATCCCCGCCAGGAACGAGGTCGAAAACCTGCCATCACTGTTAATGGAAATCCGCGCCGCACTGGCGGCCGAAGCCTATGAAGTAGTGGTGGTCGATGACGGCAGCAGCGATGGTACCCTGAGCGTGCTGCAGCAACTGAAAAGCCAGGGTTACACCCAACTGCGCATACTGCGTCACGAGCGCTCGCTGGGCCAGAGCACCTCACTGTGGCATGCCGCGCAGGCGGCCCGCGGCCAGTGGCTGGCCACTCTCGACGGCGACGGCCAGAACGACCCCGCAGACATCCCGGGCATGCTGGCCCTGGTGCGCGCCAACCAGCCCCTGGCCGGCGGCGTGAAACTGGTCGCCGGGCACCGCGTCAACCGCCGTGACAGCGCCAGCAAGCGCTGGGCTTCGCGTTTTGCCAACAACCTGCGCAGGCGCCTGCTCAAGGACGCCACGCCAGACACCGGCTGCGGGCTGAAGCTGATAGAACGCGCAGCCTTCCTGCGCCTGCCCTACTTCGACCACATGCACCGCTTTATCCCGGCCCTGATCCTGCGCCACAACGGCCGCATGCTGGTGCACCCGGTCAACCACCGGCCACGCCATGCCGGGGTTTCCAAGTACGGCAACCTGGACCGCGCCCTGGTTGGCATCCTCGACTTGTTCGGGGTGTGGTGGCTGATTCGCCGCACCCGCCTGGACAGCCGCCCGCAGGAACTTGAAGGATGACCCGCGAAACCCTGTGGCTGATCATCGGCTTCGCCGGCCAGGCGGTGTTCACCGGGCGCTTCGTGCTGCAGTGGCTGTACAGCGAGTTCAAGCGCCGCAGCGTGATCCCGGTAGGTTTCTGGTACCTCAGCATGCTCGGCAGTGCCCTGCTGCTGACCTACGCCATCTACCGCCAGGACCCGGTGTTCATCATCGGCCAGAGCTTCGGCTTTCTGGTCTACCTGCGCAACCTGCAACTGATCGCCCGCAACCAGGAACAGAAGGACTAGCCCTTGCCCAGGTTCAAGACGCTTGGGGCCGAACGCCTGGCCCTTATTGCCCTCGCCGTAATGTTGGTGGGCGCAGGTATCGGCTGGCGACAGCCGATGAATGTGGATGAGGAGCGCTTTCTGGGCGTAGCCCTGGAAATGCTGCAAAGCGGCAACTGGTTCATCCCCCACCGGGCAGCGGAAATCTACGGCGACAAGCCGCCGCTGTTCATGTGGACCGTGGCCCTGTTCAGCCAACTGACCGGCTCGCCCAAGGTTGCCCTCTACCTGCCCGGGTTGATGTCGGCGGCAACCATCACCTGGGTGCTGCACGACCTGGGGCGGCGCCTGTGGAGCCGGCGCATCGGCGTGATCGCCGCCTTGCTGTTCCTGGCCACCTACCAGAGCTACAGCATCCTGCGCACCGGGCAGATCGACAGCTTCCTGTGCCTATGGGTGGCGCTGGGTTTCTATGGCATGGTGCGCCACCTGCTATTGGGGCCGGCGTGGGGTTGGTTCTACCTGGCCTGTGCGGCCATGGGGCTGGGCATCATCAGCAAGGGCGTGGGCTTTGTCCCGGCGCTGATGCTGCTGCCCTATGCCTGGGCGGTGCGCCAAGGCTGGCACGCCGTTGTGGCCATGCCTGGCCAAGGTTGGCGCTGGAGCCTTGGGCTGTTTTGCCTGCTGGCCGGTTGCGCGGTGTGGCGTGTGCCCCTGCTGGTGTCGATCGCCCAGGGCGGTGGCGCAGCGGAGCTGGCCTACCTCAACGAAATCTTGCTGCGCCAGACCGCCAGCCGCTATACCAATGCCTGGGACCATCGCGAGCCATTCTGGTACTTCTTCGTCAAGGTCATTCCCAAGTACTGGCTGCCGCTGGTGCTGGCCCTGCCCTGGCTGGTACCGGCCTGGCGCCGCCAGCTGCAAAAGCGCGACGGGCGCTTCTTGCTGCTACTCGGCTGGGTGGCGTTGGTGCTGCTGTTTTTCAGCCTCAGCAGTGGCAAGCGCAAGTTGTACATCTTCCCGGCGCTGCCGGGCCTGGTGCTGGCCATCGCCCCGCTGATACCGTGGCTGCTCAAACGCTGGTTGCTGGGCCGGCCGGCCTGGCGCAAAGCCTTTGTCGCCGTGGCCCTGACATGGTTCGCGCTGTGGTTCGCCCGCGGCTTCGTCGAGCCGCTGAAGGAGGGCCGCAACCCGCATGAGGCGCTGATGAGCGAAGCGGCACGCGCCACCGGCGGAGCCGAGCTGGTGCTGGTCAACTGGCGCGAAGGGCATTGGCTGTTTGCCCGGCAGCCCATCGTGCATTTCGGCTTTACCGGCCAATCCAGGGCGGATGCGGCGGCCTATTGGCTGCGCCACAACCCCACCGCCTTCGCCCTGATCCCGGCCTCCGAACTGGGCCGCTGCTTCAGTGCCGACAAGGCCCGCAAGCTTGGCGAAACGTCGCGGGCCGAGTGGTATGTGGTGGGTGCCGATGCCGACAACGGCCATTGCCAAACCGCTGCCCCGGGTCACGTCTACCGCTTTGCCTGGGCAGACGCGCCCGTCGCCCGTTAAAACCTGCGCCCCCGCCGTGCTACGGCGCAGCGGTGCCGGCTGGCGGATCGAGTTGCAGCACCTCGTTGGTGTACGCCCACTCCTTCAATACCTGGTCGGGGTGGTCGTTGAGGCGCGTTCCGTAGGACGGGATGATCTGTTTGATCTTACCCTGCCATTCCGGCGTTGCTACCTTGTCCTTGAACACCTTGTTGAGCACATCGAGCATGATCGGTGGCGCGGTCGAGGCACCCGGCGAGGCGCCCAGCAACCCGGCGATGCTACCGTCCCTGGACATCACCACCTCAGTACCGAGCTTGAGCACGCCACCCAATGCCTCGTCCTTTTTGATGATCTGTACCCGCTGCCCCGCCTGCCACAGCCGCCAGTCTTCCTTCTTCGCCTCGGGGAAGTAAGTGCGCAGCGCTTCGAAGCGGTCATTGTCGGATTGCAGCACCTGACCGATCAGGTACTGGACCAGGTCAAACTCGCGTACCCCGACCCGCACCATCGGCCAGGCGTTGTGCACGCTGGTACTGGCAAGCAGGTCGAGCAGCGAGCCTTGCTTGAGGAACTTGGTCGAGAAGGTGGCGAACGGCCCGAAGAGGATCATGCGCTTGCCATCGAGCACCCGGGTGTCCAGGTGCGGCACCGACATGGGTGGCGCACCGGTGGCGGCAATGCCATAGGCCTTGGCCATATGACGCTGCGCGATAGCCGGGTTGTCGGTGACCAGGAACGAACCGCCGACCGGGAAACCGGCATAGTCCTTAGCCTCGTCAATCCCCGACTTCTGCAGCAGGGGTAACGCCGCACCACCAGCACCAATGAACAGGAACTTGGCGTCGGTGGCCGCCTTGCTGCCATCTTTGAGGTTCTTGTACTCGACATGCCACGAGCCGTCGTCGTTACGGGTGATGTCTTGTACTTCGGTGGACAACTTGAGGTCGAAGTTAGGCCGGGTCTGCAGATAGCCCACGTACTGCCGGGTAATCTCGCCAAAGTTGACGTCGGTGCCAATCGGCGTCCAGGTTACCGCCAGTTTCTGGTTGGGGTCGCGCCCCTCCATCATCAACGGTACCCACTTGCGGATCTGCTCATGGTCCTCGGAGTACTGCATGGGCTTGAACAACGGACTGGCCTGCAGCGCCTCATAACGCTTTTTCAGGAAGCGGATGTTGTCGTCACCCCAGACGAAACTCATATGGGGCGTGGTGTTGATAAACGAATGCGGGTTCTTCAACACCCCCTGCTTCACCTGCCAGGCCAGGAACTGGCGGGTGACCTGGAACGACTCGTTGATCTCCACCGCCTTGCTGATGTCGATCTTGCCGTCTTTTTCCGGGGTGTAGTTGAGTTCGGCGAGGGCCGAGTGGCCGGTGCCGGCGTTGTTCCAGCCGTTGGAGCTTTCTTCGGCGACCTTGTCCAGACGCTCGACCATTTCCATCGACCAGCCCGGCTCCAGTTCGTTGAGCCAGACCGCCAGCGTAGAACTCATGATGCCGCCGCCTACCAGCATCACATCGACCTTCCTGGTTTCTGCGGCCTGGGCATTGAACATGCCAAAGGCCAAGGCCAGCCCGGCCAGCGCCAGCTCCGGCTTCAGGGTAATTTTCATAACCTTTTCCGCGCCTCGTTGCTATCCGTAAGTCCAGCCACAAGCTTAGCTGACGGATTTAGTCGGGCATGGCTGGCGCACAACCACTTGCAATCAGACACATCTCAAAATACTGTATGAATATTCAGTACAGTGAGACAGCCTCATGCAACTCATCGCCAAACTCGGCATCCTTGCCGACGCTGCCAAATACGATGCATCTTGCGCCAGCAGCGGTGCACCCAAGCGCAATTCGCGCGGCGGCGACGGCCTGGGCGCTACCAACGGCATGGGCATCTGTCACAGCTACACCCCCGACGGCCGTTGCGTGTCGCTGCTCAAGGTACTGTTGACCAACTTCTGCCTGTATGACTGCCAGTATTGCGTGAACCGCCGGTCCAGCAACGTCCCCCGCGCGCGCTTCAGCCCTGAGGAAGTGGTGCGCCTGACCCTGGATTTCTATCGACGCAATTGCATCAGTGGCCTGTTCCTCAGCTCCGGCATCATCCGTTCGGCGGATTACACCATGGAGCAACTGATCCGCGTAGCCCGCTTGTTGCGCGAAGAGCACAACTTCCGCGGCTACATTCACCTCAAGACCATCCCCGATGCCGACCCGCTACTGATCGAAGAGGCCGGCCGCCTGGCCGACCGCCTCAGCGTCAATATCGAACTGCCCACCGACGCCAGCCTCAAGCGCCTGGCGCCGGAAAAACACGCGCATACCATCCGCCAGGCGATGGGCGTGATTCACCAGGGCCAGCAAGCCGTGGCCAACGAACCCAAGGCCCCGCGCTTCACCCCTGCCGGGCAAAGCACCCAGGTCATCGTCGGCGCCGACAGCACCGACGACAGCACCCTGCTGCGCAATGCCGAGTCGCTGTACCAAGGTTACGGCCTAAAGCGCGTGTACTATTCTGCCTTCAGCCCGATCCCCGACAGCCCGGGCAGCGTGCCCCTGGCTGCACCGCCGCTGCTGCGCGAGCACCGCCTGTACCAGGCCGACTTCCTGCTGCGTGGCTACGGCTACAAGGCAGGTGAACTACTGGGCCAGAGCGGCAACCTGGCGCTGGACATCGACCCCAAACTGGCCTGGGCGCTGGCCAACCGCGACATTTTTCCGCTGGATGTAAACCGCGCCGAGCCTGCGCTGCTCGCGCGTATTCCCGGTATCGGCCTGCGCAGCGTGCAGCGCCTGGTCGCGCTGCGCCGGGAACGGCGCATCCGCTATGACGACCTGATCCAGCTGCGCTGCGTGCTGGACAAGGCACGGCCGTTCATCGTCACCAGCGATTACCGCCCAGCCCAGTCCGAGCTGCGCAGCGGCTTGCTGCGGGCGCGTTTGCGTGAGCCGCAAGCACCAGTGCAGATGGGGCTTTGGGGATGATTGCGCTCGACTGCGATGACCGGTTCGCCACCTGGCGGGATCAGGCCCGCGTGTTGCTGGGGCATGGCATCGACCCGTCGCAAGTCACCTGGTCACAGGGCCCGATGGCAGACCTGTTGGCAGTGCCTGCGTCGCCCCCCGAAGGCCCTGGCCCTTTTCGCGCCAAAGTGCCTGCCGCGCTGCTGGACCAGCTGGAGCAGGCTGCCCGTTACTGCGGCGAGCAACGCTGGAACCTGTTGTACGAGGTGCTCTGGCGGGTGGCCCATGGTGACCGCACGGCCATGCTGGCGGGCGACCGATTGGGCAGTGAATTGCAACGGCGCATCAAGCAAGTCAGCCGAGAGGCGCATCACCTGCATGCGTTTGTGCGCTTCGTACCGTTGCCAGAGGCGTTGGCAGAACGCCTGCAACTTGATCTGGTCGCTTACCACGAACCGGCACATGACATTCTGGAAAGTGCCAGCCCCCATTTTGCTGACCGCCTGGGGCGTTTGCGCTGGTTGATCGCCACACCACAGGATGGCATTCGGTTCGACGGCCAGGTGTTCGATTACCAACGCCGATGCCCCGAGCGCTGGCAACAATGGGCGCGCAACGCTGAAGACCCAGGCGCCGAACTATGGCGCACCTACTACCGCCACACCTTCAACCCCGCCCGCCTCAACCCCGATGCCCTGCGCCTGCACATGCCCGGGCGGTTCTGGCGGCATTTGCCGGAAGGCATGCTGATACCGCAACTCGAAGGCCTGGCCCGCCAAGGCAAACAGCGGGACGGCCAAGCCGTTGAAGTTGCCGCCAAACCCGGCAAACAGATCAACGCGCCAGCAGATAGCTGAAAAAATAACTGTCTCTCGTTGTCTTGCATGGCGTCTTAAGGCTTGCACGATCACTGTGGGAGCGGGCGAAGCTCGGGCCATCCACCGCGTTGCCTGCTGGTACGGCGCAAGTCCAGGCCACACGCCATCTTTGTGGGAGCGGCTTTAGCCGCGAACACCGGCGTAGCCGGTGCCATCCACTTCAATGTCTGTTTAAAGTTACAGCAGCCACCCAGCATCCCCTTCCTCAAGCACACCACCGTGATCCGTCCGGTCGCCTTTGCGGGCCACCGCCGCACCTTCGATCAGGAAATGCCCGGCCCCACTCTCTATCACCGCGCCACAGATTGTCCGGTCACCTACCCTGGCGACCGGCCTGCCGTTAAACGTATACGTAGCGCTGCCGCTCTCGACCTGGTTTACCCCATGCAGCGGACAGTTGTGTTGGTGGCCTACAAGTACAACCGGATTCATAGGGCTTCTCCTTCAGACGGTGCAGTACGGGATTCGCGATCTATGTCCTCCGGCCAATGAACCTTCGGCGCCAGGCAATGCATGTGGCTCAAGCCATCGTCATCGTTCCAGTCGCGGGGTGGGTGCACGAA
>NZ_SSOI01000028.1:0-4177 GCF_029873175.1 Pseudomonas sp. BN505 | reverse complement strand
GGTTACCCCGCCGACCCGGAGTTCCAGCTGCGGGGCGGCTTCGCAAACCTGATGCTCGACGCGGCAAGCCCGCTGTTCGGGCTGGTCATTCGCCTGCGCACCCTGGATGACCTACCCAACCTCGCCTACGTGCACAAGACCGTGCAAAACCAGGTCAGCAACATCCGCGAAGAAATCCAGCAGCACGGGTACCCCATCGTGCACCAGGAAGTCTATTCCTATGCCCTGTGCCTGTACCTGGACGAGGCCGTGATGAGCCGACCGTGGGGCAACAATTCGTGCTGGAGCCACCAGCCGCTGCTCAGCATCTTCCACGACGAAACCCAGGGCGGCGAAAAGATCTTCGTGCTGCTCGAGCGGGTCATGCAGGCGCCCAGGGAATTCCAGGATGTACTGGAGTTCCTGTACTACTGCTTCTGCCTGGGCCTCAGGGGCAAGCACGCCCTGGACCCCAAGTGCGAAGACATCATCAAAGCCTTGATCTCGCGCATGCACACGGTCATCCGCGAACTGCGTGGCCCTACGCCGCAAGAGGTGTGCGCCCCCTACAGCAACGTCGTTCATTGCCCCCACCGCCCGCGACGCTGGGAGTGGCCCTGGTGGAGCCCGCTGGTGATCTCCGCCGTCGCCATGGTCTGCGCTTACAGCTACTACAGCTACCGCCTCGACCTGCTCACTGCCGAAGTCCTGGAATCGCTCAACGCGATTCTGCAGCAGTAGCAGGGGCCGCCATATGCCTAGCCAATCCGATTTGCGCTTTACCTTCCAGCCGCTGGCTGGCCGGAGTGAGTTCGAAGTGGTGTCGTTCGAACTGGACGAAGCCATCAGCATGCCGTTCCAGCTGAAGCTGGAACTGGTCAGTTTCGAAGACGATGTCGACTTTGGCCAGTTGCTCGACAAGCCGGTGCTGTTCACGATCTGGCGCGGCGAGCGCCCGCTGCGTTACGTGCACGGCCTGGTCAGCACCTTCAGCCAGGGTGAAACAGGCTTGCATCGCACCCGTTACCGCGCCCTGGTCGAACCCGTGCTGGCCCGCGCCGGGCTGCGCTCGAACTGGCGCATCTTCCAGCAGAAAACCGTGCCACAGATTCTCGAGATCATGCTCAAGCGCCAGGGCATCACCGGCTACGAGCTGAGAAGCATCGACAAGCACGAGGTGCGCGAGTTCTGCGTGCAGGCCGGTGAAACCGACCTCGACTTCATCGCCCGCCTGGCCGCCGAAGAGGGTTTTGTCTACCGCTTCGAGCACACGCCAAAACTGCACAAGCTGCTGATCACCGACCGGCTGCTGGGGCTGGGGCAGATCAGCCAGGGCGCCATCAAGGGCGATGACGAGGACGAAGTTTTCTTTGACGACGACACCGACCCCAACCAGGTGCTGTACCACGCCAACAGTGGCGGCAACCAGGCCAGGCCGTGCCTGCGCCGCCTGCGTTACAGCGAGCAGGTACGTACCGCGCGCCAGGTGCAGCGCGACTACACCTTCACCCACCCGGCCTACCGCCAGGAGCAACGTGCCGACGGCAGCGACCTGAAGCACCAGTCCACCACGTACGAGCGCTTCGACTACCCCGGCCGCTACAAGCGCGGGGCGGTCGGCGCCCCCTTCACCGCCACCCGCATCACAGCCTGGCGCCATGACGCCCGCATGGCCGAGGTGGAAGGCGACGATGTACGCCTGCAGCCGGGGCTGAGCTTCACCCTGATCGAGCACCCGCGCGAAGACCTGAACAGGCACTGGCGGGTAACCCGCGTGCACCACGAAGGCACCCAGTTCACCAGCCTGCAGGAAGAGGCTGCGGGTGCCCGGCAAGGCACCCGCTACACGCAGGCAGCCGTGCTGGTGCCCGGCAGAACCGAATGGCGCCCGGCGCCGTTGCCCAAACCGCGCATCGACGGCCCGCAGATGGCGACGGTGGTGGGGCCCAAGGGCGAGGAGATCTACTGCGACCAATGGGGCCGGGTGAAGGTCAGCTTCCCCTGGGACCGGGAAAGCCAGGACAACGAGTTCAGCTCCTGCTGGGTACGCGTGTCGCAAGGCTGGGCCGGCGGCAGCTGGGGTTCGATGGCCATTCCGCGCATAGGCCAGGACGTGATCATCCAGTACGTCGACGCCGACCCGGACCAGCCGATGATCACCGGGCGCACCTACTGTGGCAATCAGCTGCCGCCGTATGACCTGCCAAAGCACAAGACGCGGATGACCATCAAGAGCCAGACCCATAAGGGCGATGGCTTTAACGAACTGCGTTTCGAGGATGAACTGGGCAAGGAGGAAGTGTTCATCCATGCCCAGCGGGACCAGGTCAATGTGGTGGGCAATGACGAAACCACGACTATCGGGCGCAATCGAGTGGAGCAAGTTGGCCAGGATGAGCAACTGACCATCGGCAACAACTTCCGCCAGGACACGGCCCGTGACCATACCCAGGTCATCGGGCAAAACAGCCGTGTGGACATCAAGCATGACCTGAACGAACAAGTGGGCAACAACCGCAGCGAGTCAACGGGCGCCAACCAGCGGGTGGTCATCGGCAACAACAGCGAGCTTGTGATCAAAGGGGTTCAATCGATCAGCGTCGGACAGGGGGTGCAAACACACACGACGGTCTACCAGTTGCTGGCCAGTGAACGCATCGAGTTCAGAAGCCCCGGCGGCAGCATCGTGCTGGATGCCCAAGGCATTACCATCAATGGCTTGACACTCGATCTGCAGGGGCAGACCAAGGCGGTAGCGAAGGGGGATGGCAATAGTCAGTCACTTGAGTTTACGGCTGATGGCAGTAACAAGTGCGAGGTCAAGGCATGAAGATCGAGAACCTGGCCCGCAGCATTGAAGGGCACCATGCGGCGCATTTGCATTGCCATGTACTGATAGACCCACTGGCGGTTACGGCTGGAAGCGACCATAACTTGCTTGCTCGACTGCGCGAAACGTTAGGCGAAGCGGCGTTGACGCGTGTGCACAGGGCCGATCTGGCCCATGTGCCTCACCTGCACCCGGTATTGGCCTGCCTGGCCTCGCCCGGATCTTTTCCCCGCAGTGACTTGCTCGAATTGACGGCTCGTGCAGCGTACAGAGGGCTGCACCAGCACCGACGCTACTTGAGTGGCTGGCTGTTCAGCGAGGCAACACCGGCCACGGTAGCCGCTCACCTCACGGCCATGTGCCAAATACCCGATGCCAAGCGCCACTCCAACTTTTACCCAGTCTATGAACCCGTTCGCCTGGAGCTGCTCGCGGCAACGTTCAAGCAGGTCGAGCATGGCCCGTGGTGGCCGATCAACAGCTGGTTGTTCCTGAGTAGCGGTGGAAGGTTGGCCCACCTCAAAGGGCAGAGCGGACCGCGGCACTCTTTGCCGGAGCCTGCCCAGCGGATTCAGGAGGATGTGGGGTTGGTCGAGCGCGTGCTGGCTGTCTGGAGAGTGCTGCGTGCGGGCTCGGAGGACGCGAGCCAGTGCCAGATACCGCCATTAGCCGCCGTGCGTGTATCAAACCATATTGACGACGCGCGAGCGTTGGGCCTGAGCGCAGAGGAGGACATCACGGTTTTCGCTCTTCATCACCTGTGCATCCATCCCAAGCTGAATACCGTTGCTGCAGTGCGCAGCATGGTTGAGGCAGCCGTCAACGATCGCCGTCCACTTGCCCCAATGCTCGCTCGTTATTCCGAGGCGCAATGGTGTCGCCTGATCGACCCCCTCCCAGTAAACGAGAGGCGCTTATGACCCTCAGCCAACGTATCGCCATTGCGACAGCCGAAGCCGGGCTTCCTTCTGACCAGTGCATGGCCTGCGAGCGGCAAGGTTTGCCGATACTACCGCTGCGCCGCGCCCTGGTGCCGGATGCGCGCCCAGGTTGCGTCACCACCGTCGCCGGTAGCCTGCACGTTTCAGCCAGGATGGGCCTGCGCACCTTGCGCTTGGGTTACCTGTATGTGCTGCTCGATCAGCAGGTCTGGCATGCCTACGAAGTCAGCGAACAGGGCCACCTGCGGCGCTTCAACCCCTACGAACCGTCAGACGGCCTACCCGCGTCGCTGCCCGAAAAGTGTGTGAATGAGAACCACGATATCCCTTCGGCCTTCCTGAACATCGATACCGACCGGTATGGCACAGCCTGGCTGGCCTTCTCCAGCGATGCCTGGCCGGTCAGCGTGCTGAATGCCTACAAGAA